>NZ_CM009123.1:0-16794 GCF_002836075.1 Shewanella sp. GutDb-MelDb
GTTTTTAACTTCACCACCGTAAGTCTTAGTTAACACAGACGAGATAGCAGCAGTAAGAGTTGTCTTACCATGATCGACGTGTCCGATAGTACCCACGTTTACGTGTGGTTTAATACGTTCAAATTTTTCTTTAGCCACGATATATTCCTTTCTTTTCAGAAAATGCTCGGTTTATTTAACCGAGCAATAGCAATTAATTATATCAATAATAGAGTCTGGCTATTAGCCTCGAGCTTCCATTATTGCTTTAGTAACATTTTGCGGTGCATCGGAGTACTTCAAAAACTCCATTGAGTATGAAGCACGACCCTGAGTCGCAGAGCGCAAAGCGGTTGCATAACCGAACATTTCAGACAAAGGTACTGTTGCATGCACAAGTTTAACACCTGCGATACCATCGTCCATACCTTCAATTAGGCCACGACGACGGTTTAAGTCTCCCACAACATCACCCATATGATTTTCAGGTGTTGTCACTTCGACTTTCATACAAGGTTCAAGCAAGGCAGGGTCTGCTTCAAGAGCACCCTTTTTAAAGCCCATTGAACCGGCGACTTTAAAGGCCATTTCGTTCGAATCCACATCATGATATGAACCGTCAAACAAAGTAACCTTTACGTCTAGAATAGGGAAGCCGGCTAATACGCCGCTCTTCATCTGTTCTTGAATACCTTTGTCTACTGCTGGGATGTATTCCTTTGGAACAGAACCACCAACAATTTCATTGACAAATTCGTAGCCAAAACCTTGTTCTTGAGGTTCTAGCTTTAACCAAACATGACCGAATTGACCTCGACCACCAGATTGGCGAATGAACTTGCCTTCAACTTCCACGCTTGCGCGGATAGTCTCACGATATGCAACTTGAGGTTTACCTACATTACAGCTAACACCAAACTCGCGACGCATACGGTCAACGATAATGTCTAAGTGTAGCTCACCCATACCAGAGATCAGTGTTTGGCCTGATTCTTCATCAGTTTCAACACGGAACGACGGATCTTCCGCTGCAAGTTTTTGCAACGCCATCCCCATCTTATCTTGGTCTGCCTTGGTTCTAGGTTCAACAGCAATAGTAATTACAGGCTCAGGAAAATCCATTCGCTCCAGAACTACTTTATGGTCAATATCGCACAATGTATCGCCAGTCGTCACGTCTTTAAGACCAATAGCTGCAGCGATGTCGCCAGCGCGTACTTCTTTAATCTCTTGACGGTCATTAGCGTGCATCTGCACCATACGACCAATACGTTCACGTTTTTGCTTAACAGAGTTATAAACGCCAGCACCGGTTTCCAATACACCTGAATAAACACGTATAAAGGTTAAGGTACCCACAAATGGGTCTGTTGCAATCTTAAAGGCTAAAGCAGCGAAAGGCGCATTATCATCCGCAGGACGATATGTTTCTTTCTCATTGTCATCCATTCCCGTAATTGCAGGAACTTCGACAGGTGACGGTAGATAATCTACCACTGCATCGAGCACCGCTTGCACACCTTTGTTCTTAAAAGCAGAACCACAGGTGACCAAAACGATTTCATTATTTAAGGTACGCTTACGTAATGCCTCTTTGATCTCAACTTCTGAAAGTACACTTCCTTCGAGGTATTTTTCCATCAGTTCGTCTGAAGCTTCCGCTGCACTCTCAACCAAGTACTCACGCATTTCTGCTGCTTTATCGGCTAAGTCTGCTGGTATTTCTTCATAACTGAAAGTCATTCCCAGGTCTTCTTCAGACCAGTTAATCGCTTTCATCTTGATCAAATCAACAACACCTTTGAACTCTTCTTCTGCACCGATATTCAGCTGAATAGGGACACAGTTTGCTCCAAGACGGTTACGGATCTGTTCGACTACGCTATCAAAGTCAGCCCCTGCACGGTCCATCTTATTGATGAAAACCATACGAGGGACATGATACTTATCAGCTTGACGCCAAACAGTCTCAGATTGAGGTTCAACCCCAGATGAACCACAGAATACAACCACAGCACCATCTAAGACTCGTAGTGAACGTTCTACTTCAATAGTGAAGTCAACGTGACCAGGAGTATCGATGATGTTGATACGGTGTTCAGTAAACTGCGCATCCATTCCGCGCCAGAAAGTAGTCGTTGCGGCTGATGTGATGGTAATCCCACGTTCCTGCTCTTGTTCCATCCAATCCATAGTGGCTGCGCCATCATGAACTTCACCGATCTTATGAGACATACCGGTGTAGAATAGAACACGTTCAGTTGTGGTGGTTTTACCAGCGTCAACATGAGCGACAATACCGATATTACGATAACGCTCAATTGGAGTTGTACGAGCCACGATTTATACCCTCTTAGCTAAAACCTGAGTGTTAGCAATGCAAGTAAGGCGTGGGACTTAGCCCACGCCAAGATATTACCAGCGGTAATGAGCAAACGCTTTGTTTGCTTCTGCCATACGATGCACGTCTTCGCGCTTCTTAACAGCAGTACCTTTGTTGTCTGATGCGTCTAGCATTTCACCGGCTAGACGTAACGCCATAGATTTTTCACCACGCTTACGTGCAGCTTCAACCAACCAGCGCATCGCCAGTGCGTTACGACGCACTGGACGAACTTCACATGGTACCTGGTATGTAGAACCACCAACACGACGAGATTTAACTTCGACGGTTGGACGCACATTGTCCAGGGCTGCTTCAAGGATAACTAGATGATCTTCGCCTTTCTTTTCGAAAGCGGTATCTAGTGCCTTGTAAATAATTTTTTCTGCAGTCGACTTTTTGCCGTCCTGCATAATGACGTTGATGAACTTAGCCAGCAACTCACTGTTGAACTTTGGATCTGGTAGGATTTTACGTTGTCCTACAACGCGACGTCTTGGCATAACAATTTCTCCGTATGCTTCAGGGACCCCAAAACTGGAATCTCAATAAAAACTAGCTTGGCCTTACTTAACGGAAAACGTTAAGACTTAGGACGCTTAGCACCGTACTTTGAACGACCTTGACGACGTTCACTTACACCAGCACAATCTAAAGCGCCACGTACAGTGTGGTAACGTACACCCGGTAGATCTTTTACACGACCACCGCGGATTAGAATTACACTGTGTTCCTGCAGGTTGTGGCCTTCACCGCCGATGTACGAAGTAACTTCGAAACCGTTAGTTAGACGCACACGAGCTACTTTACGTAGTGCAGAGTTAGGTTTTTTTGGTGTGGTTGTGTATACGCGAGTACAAACACCACGTTTTTGTGGACACGCTTCCAACGCAGGCACATTAGTCTTATCGACTTTAGGTGCGCGTGGCTTACGTACCAACTGGTTTACAGTTGCCATGTATAGCTCCGAATCAGTTGACCGAATCAACAGTAAGGTGTGAAAAATCTATATCCCACAGGTGTGGGACGCGAAATTTTAGAAGTGTATGGCGTTAGTGTCAAGAAATAGACAACTTTTAACCGATTTAAAGTAAAAAAAAGGCGCAAAAGGCGCCTTTTTTACAATTTGTTTACTTTTCAGACTGAATTAATCAGAACTTCCAGCTAGATTTAGTAAATCTGCAAGGTTCTGCTCAGCTTCGCTTGCGCTAATTGTTGGTGCTTCAGTAGACGTTGGTTTCGCCGCCGCTGCTGCACGCTTCTGATGGTATGCGTAACCCGTACCAGCAGGGATCAAACGACCCACAATTACGTTCTCTTTAAGACCGCGTAGTTTGTCTTTCTTACCGCCAACGGCTGCTTCAGTAAGAACACGAGTGGTCTCCTGGAACGATGCTGCTGAGATAAATGACTCTGTCGCTAGAGACGCCTTGGTGATACCAAGAAGGTCACGAGTAAAGGTGACTAACTGCTTTCCTTGCGCTTCAAGTTCGCGGTTAGCGATCTTAACGCGTGAAACTTCAGCTTGCTCGCCTGCTAGGAAATTACTGTCACCAGCATTAGTGATCTCACACTTACGCAGCATCTGGCGAATAATCACCTCAATGTGCTTATCGTTGATCTTAACACCCTGTAGACGGTAAACATCCTGCACTTCATTCACGATGTAGTTAGCCACATTGTGGATACCACGTAGACGTAGAATATCGTGCGCAGCTTCTGCACCATCAGCAATAACTTCACCACGTTCGACTTTTTCGCCTTCGAACACGTTTAGGTTACGCCACTTAGGAATCATCTCTTCGTAGTGCTCGCCACCTTCTGCAGGGGTAATCACTAGACGACGCTTACCTTTGGTTTCCTTACCGAACGAGATAGTACCCGATACTTCAGCAAGAATAGCTGGCTCTTTCGGCTTACGCGCTTCAAACAAGTCGGCTACGCGTGGCAGACCACCGGTAATATCACGAGTCTTAGACGATTCTTGAGGAATACGTGCTAAGGCATCACCAACGTTAATTGATGCGTTATCGTCAAGGTTGACAATCGCGTTGCCAGGCAAGAAGTATTGCGCTGGAACTTCAGTACCAGGAATCTTCAAGTCACCGCCATCAGCTGCAACGAGACGAATCATAGGACGCATCTCTTTACCGGCTGTTGGACGTTGTGCAACATCTAATATCACAATAGATGATAGACCCGTTAGATCATCTGTTTGACGTGTCATAGTGACATTGTCAATCATATCGACGAACTTAGTACTACCCGCAACTTCAGTGATAATTGGGTGAGTATGTGGATCCCAGTTAGCGATAATATCGCCAGCTGCAACAGCTGCATCTTCTAGTTTTTCTAGAATAGTACCGTATGGCACCTTATAACGCTCTTTCTCACGACCTAGCTCATCAATAATGGCTAGCTCTGAAGAACGAGATACAATGACCAATTTGCCATTGATGTTCGTTACATGCTTAGCATTGTGCAGCTTAAGAGTACCCGCGTTCTTAACTTGAACGTTGTTCTCTGCTGACGCACGAGATGCTGCACCACCAATGTGGAAGGTACGCATCGTAAGCTGTGTTCCTGGCTCACCAATTGACTGAGCCGCAACAACACCGATTGCTTCACCTTGGTTGATGATATGGCCACGAGCCAAATCACGACCATAACAAGCAGCACACACACCGAAGTCTGTATCACAGCTAATTACTGAGCGAACAATCATTTCATCGATTGAATTATCTTCGATGATGTCACACCAAGCTTCGTCAAGCAGTGTATTACGGGGCACAAGTACTTCTTCAGTACCTGGCTTAAATACATCTTGAGCAACAACACGACCTAGAACACGTTCACGCAACGGCTCAACAACATCACCACCTTCAATAAGGGGTTTCATTGTTAGACCTTCAAACGTGCCACAGTCTTCTTCAATCACAACTAAATCTTGTGCAACGTCTACTAGACGACGAGTCAGGTAACCTGAGTTAGCTGTCTTCAATGCCGTATCCGCTAGACCTTTACGCGCACCGTGAGTCGAAATAAAGTACTGAGATACGTTTAGACCTTCACGGAAGTTTGCGGTAATCGGTGTTTCGATGATTGAGCCATCTGGCTTAGCCATCAAACCACGCATACCGGCAAGCTGACGAATCTGTGCAGCACTACCACGAGCACCAGAATCGGCCATCATGTAGATACTGTTGAAAGATTCTTGCTCTTCTTCTACGCCGTCACGGTTAATCACTGTCTCAGTTGACAGGTTTTGCATCATCGCTTTAGAAACTTTTTCGTTCGCGCTTGCCCAGATATCGATGACCTTGTTGTAACGCTCACCGGCTGTTACTAGACCTGACTGGAACTGCTCTTGAATCTCAAGAACTTCCGCTTCAGCGTCTGCAACTAGCGTGTACTTTTCATCTGGAATAACCATGTCGTTGATACCAACAGAGGCACCAGACACAGTTGCATAATGAAAACCGGTATACATCAATTGGTCAGCAAAGATAACGGTATCTTTAAGACCTAGTTGACGGTAACAAGTGTTCAATAGCTTAGAGATCTGCTTCTTACCCATGTTCTGGTTAACCAGATCATAAGATAAGCCTTTTGGCAGAATCGTTGAAAGCAATGCACGACCCACTGTTGTATCTACGATACGACGAGTCTTAACTTTTTCGCCTGCTTCGTTAATCTTGGTTTCGGTAATACGAACCTTAACGCGAGCATGCAATTCTGCGAAGCCGGTGCGGTAAGCTTTTTCAGCTTCTGCAACATCAGCAAATGCCATGCCTTCACCCTTGCCGTTAATGCGCTCACGACTCGTGTAGTAAAGACCCAATACAACATCCTGAGATGGTGTAATCACCGGCTCACCGTTTGCAGGTGATAGGATGTTGTTGGTAGACATCATTAGTGAACGTGCTTCTAGCTGAGCTTCCAGCGTTAGCGGCACGTGAACAGCCATTTGGTCACCATCGAAATCGGCGTTGTATGCCGCACAAACCAATGGGTGAAGCTGAATAGCTTTACCTTCGATTAGTACTGGCTCAAATGCCTGGATACCTAGTCTGTGCAATGTTGGTGCACGGTTAAGCATCACTGGGTGTTCACGAATAACATCGTCTAGAACATCCCAAACTTCTGGTACTTCACGTTCAACCATCTTCTTAGCAGCTTTAATGGTAGTAGCTAAGCCACGACCTTCTAACTTGCCATAGATGAACGGCTTAAATAGCTCAAGTGCCATCTTCTTAGGAAGACCACACTGATGTAAGCGAAGCGTTGGACCAACGGTAATAACCGAACGACCAGAGTAATCAACACGCTTACCTAGCAAGTTCTGACGGAAACGACCTTGCTTACCTTTGATCATATCGGCCAAAGATTTAAGCGGACGCTTGTTAGAACCTGTAATAGCACGACCACGACGACCGTTATCTAAAAGCGCATCGACAGATTCTTGCAACATACGCTTTTCGTTACGTACGATGATATCTGGAGCAGCTAGATCTAACAGACGCTTTAGACGGTTGTTACGGTTAATTACACGACGGTAAAGGTCGTTCAAATCAGACGTAGCAAAACGTCCGCCATCTAGTGGAACTAGAGGACGTAGATCAGGTGGCAGAACTGGCAGCACTTTAAGGATCATCCACTCAGGCTTGTTACCTGATTGGAAGAATGCCTCAACAAGCTTAAGACGCTTAGTGATCTTCTTACGACGAGTCTCAGAGTTGATTGATGGCAATTCTTCGCGCATCATTTCAATTTCTTTTTCAAGCTCGATAGCACGTAGCAATTCTAGAACTGCTTCAGCACCCATCTTAGCTTCGAATTCATCACCGTACTCTTCCAATGCATCCAGATACGTTTCTTCTGTTAGCATTTGGCCGCGTTCAAGACTGGTCATGCCAGGCTCGATGACGACGAAAGATTCGAAGTAAAGTACACGTTCGATATCACGAAGAGTCATATCTAGCATCAAACCGATACGAGACGGCAGTGACTTCAAGAACCAAATATGTGCTACTGGGCTTGCAAGATCGATGTGACCCATACGTTCACGACGTACTTTAGTCTGCGTGACTTCAACGCCACACTTTTCACAGATCACACCACGGTGCTTAAGACGCTTATACTTACCGCATAAACATTCGTAATCTTTTACTGGACCAAAAATACGCGCACAGAATAAACCTTCACGTTCAGGCTTGAATGTACGGTAGTTAATGGTTTCTGGCTTCTTAACTTCACCAAACGACCAAGAACGGATCAAATCAGGTGACGCTAGGCCAATCTTGATTCCATCAAATTCTTCAGTCTTACTTTGCTGTTTCAGAAACTTTAATAAGTCTTTCACGTTTCTCTCCTGAAGGAGTTAAATCGGGTGCCCTGCTACTGCAGAGCACCGATTTTGCCAAATAGAGGCGGGAACCAGTTTTACTTGGTATCCAACTCAATGTTGATACCGAGTGAACGGATCTCTTTCAACAATACGTTGAAAGATTCAGGCATACCTGGTTGCATCTGATAGTTACCGTCGACGATGCTCTTATACATCTGAGTACGACCGTTCACATCATCCGACTTAACAGTTAGCATTTCCTGAAGAGTATATGCTGCACCGTAAGCTTCAAGTGCCCATACTTCCATCTCACCGAAACGCTGACCACCGAACTGCGCTTTACCACCCAATGGCTGCTGAGTAACAAGACTGTACGAACCAGTAGAACGGGCGTGCATCTTATCGTCAACCAAGTGGTTAAGCTTGAGCATGTACATGTAACCTACGGTTACTTGACGCTCAAATTCGTTACCAGTACGACCATCACACAGCGTTAGCTGACCTGATGTCGGTAGACCTGCAAGAGCAAGCATCTGCTTGATCTCTTTCTCTTTGGCACCATCAAACGCAGGTGTAGCTGTTGGTACACCACCTTTAAGGTTTTTAGCAAGACGCAAGATTTCATCATCAGTAAATGAATCGATGTCGACTTTTTGAATTACTTCGTCGCCCAATTCATAAACTTCTTTGATGTATCCGCGAAGTTCTGCCAATTCGCGCTGCTCTTCAAGCATTTCAGCAATACGATTACCGATACCTTTAGCTGCAGCACCCATATGAACTTCAAGTACTTGACCGATGTTCATACGTGACGGTACACCTAGTGGGTTCAATACGATATCCACTGGGTTACCTTTGTCATCGTAAGGCATGTCTTCAACAGGACAAATCTTAGAGATTACACCCTTGTTACCGTGACGACCCGCCATCTTATCACCAGGCTGAATAGTACGTTTGACAGCAAGGTAAACCTTAACAATCTTCAGTACGCCAGGTGCTAAATCATCACCTTGAGTGATCTTACGACGCTTAACTTCAAATTTCTTATCGAAATCAGCTTTCAGCTCTTCCGCTTGCTCAGCTAATTGTTCTAGCTCAGTTTGCTTACCTTCATCATCGATGGTTTGAACCAACAATTGTGAACGTGAAATCGCGTTAAGTTGTTCTTCAGTGTAGCCTTCACCCAATAATAGGTTACGAGCACGACCAAGAACACCCTCTTCAAGAATTTGGAACTCTTCAGTCAAATCCTTCTTCGCTTCAGCGATATGCAACT
The DNA here is from genome assembly GCF_002836075.1 of Shewanella sp. GutDb-MelDb. NCBI lineage: Bacteria > Pseudomonadati > Pseudomonadota > Gammaproteobacteria > Alteromonadales > Shewanellaceae > Shewanella > Shewanella sp. GutDb-MelDb. The sequence continues at coordinate 8,986 of NZ_CM009123.1, forward strand.
CTTCGATTTCAACAGCACGCTTATCTTTATCAACGCCGTCACGAGTAAATACTTGAACGTCGATGATAGTACCTTTAACAGAGTTAGGTACACGTAGTGAACTGTCTTTAACGTCAGAAGCTTTTTCGCCGAAGATTGCTCGGAGGAGCTTCTCTTCTGGAGTCAGCTGTGTTTCACCCTTAGGTGTCACTTTACCAACTAGGATGTCGCCACCCTTAACTTCAGCGCCGATATAAACGATACCTGATTCATCTAGCTTAGAAAGCGCAGATTCACCAACGTTTGGAATATCAGCAGTGATCTCTTCGCTACCCAACTTAGTATCACGAGCAATACATGAAAGCTCTTGAATATGGATAGTGGTGAAACGATCTTCCATCGCAACACGCTCAGAGATAAGGATTGAATCCTCAAAGTTGTAACCGTTCCAAGGCATGAACGCGATACGCATGTTCTGACCAAGAGCCAAATCACCTAAATCGGTAGATGGACCATCGGCTAGTACGTCACCACGAACAACTGGATCGTTCATGCTACAACAAGGACGTTGGTTAATACACGTGTTCTGGTTAGAACGAGTGTATTTAGTCAGGTTGTAGATATCGATACCAGCTTCGCCAGGCGTTAGCTCAGCTTCGTCAACTTTTACCACGATGCGGCTAGCGTCAACGTAGTCAACATAACCACCACGTTTAGCAACAACAACAACGCCTGAGTCAACAGCAAGAGTACGCTCAATACCAGTACCAACTAGAGGCTTATCAGCCCTAAGTGTAGGCACGGCCTGACGTTGCATGTTTGCACCCATCAATGCACGGTTCGCATCATCGTGTTCTAGGAACGGAATTAGCGACGCCGCAACAGAAATAATCTGTTGTGGTGAAACATCCATATATTGGATATCACCAGCACCCATAAAGGTAGAATCACCTTTATGACGACAAGCAATAAGCTCATCCATCATGCGACCAGTTTCGTCGAGTTGAACGATAGCCTGTGCAATAACGTAGCGACCTTCTTCGATAGCTGACAAGTAATCTACTTCGTCAGTTACCACACCATCAACTACCTTGCGGTAAGGTGTTTCAAGGAAACCATAGTTGTTTGTACGAGCAAAGGTTGCCAACGAGTTGATCAAACCAATGTTTGGACCTTCAGGAGTTTCGATTGGACATAGACGACCGTAGTGCGTCGGGTGTACATCTCGAACCTCAAAACCAGCACGTTCACGAGTCAAACCACCAGGGCCAAGCGCAGAAATACGACGCTTATGCGTCACTTCTGAAAGCGGGTTGTTTTGATCCATAAATTGTGAAAGCTGTGAAGAGCCAAAGAATTCTTTAACAGCTGCAGAGATTGGCTTGGCATTAATCAGATCTTGAGGCATAAGCTCATTTAGATCGCCAAGGCTCAAACGCTCACGTACGGCACGTTCTACACGAACGAGACCAACACGGAACTGGTTTTCAGCCATTTCACCAACACTACGGATACGACGGTTACCAAGGTGATCGATATCATCAACTTCGTCAAATCCATTACGGATGGCGATGATGTTCTTCATCACGGCAACGATATCTTCTTTAGAAAGGATACCCGTACCTTCGTCGTCATCAATACTTAGACGACGATTGAACTTCATACGACCGACTTTAGACAGGTCATAGCGTTCTTCGCTGAAGAAAAGGTTATTAAATAACGCTTCTGCAGCATCTTTAGTTGGTGGCTCACCTGGGCGCATCATACGATAGATTTCAACAAGCGCTTCTAAGCGGTTAGTTGTTGAGTCTATACGTAGAGTGTCAGACATATAAGCACCGTTATCAAGCTCGTTGATAAACAGTGTGCTTACTTCTTTAATGCCAGCAAGTGAAAGCTTTGCAAGGTCTTCTAAGCCAATTTCTGCGTTTGCAGAAACTAAAACTTCACCGGTATCTGGATCGATATAATCTTTACCAGAAATTTTGCCAACGATGTACTCAACAGGTACTTCTAGCTCGGTAGTCTTAGTCTTTTCTAGTTGACGAATATGACGCGCAGTAATACGGCGGCCTTTCTCAACAAGAACAGTGCCATCAGCTTCTTTTATATCATAGCTTGCTGTTTCGCCACGTAGACGATCAGCAACAAGATCCATTACTAATGAATCTTTCTTGATCTTAAAGTTTACGCGATCGAAGAACAGGTCGAGAATGTCTTGAGTCGAATAATCTAATGCGCGAAGAATGATCGTAGCGGCCAATTTACGACGGCGGTCAATACGAACAAACAATGCATCTTTAGGATCGAATTCAAAGTCTAACCAAGAACCACGGTAAGGAATAATACGTGCATTATAAAGCACCTTACCTGAAGAGTGGGTTTTACCACGGTCATGATCGAAGAATACGCCCGGGCTACGGTGTAGCTGAGATACGATAACACGCTCAGTACCATTAATTACAAAAGTACCGTTGTTAGTCATAAGAGGGATATCCCCCATATAAACTTCTTGTTCTTTAATATCTTTTACAGTGCCAGGTGCCGCTTCACGGTCATAAAGAACCATACGCAATTTAACGCGTAATGGAGCTGCATATGTGATACCACGAATTTGACACTCTTTCACATCAAAAACAGGTTCGCCTAGCTTATAGCTAACGTACTGTAATTCTGAGTTACCAGAAAAACTTTTGATGGGAAAAACGCTACGGAAAGCGGCTTCAAAACCACGCTCGCCAGTAGGATCTTGATCGGTGAACTTCTTAAATGAGTCCAACTGTATAGACAAAAGATAAGGAATATCCAAAACTTGTGGACGTTTACCAAAGTCTTTGCGAATACGCTTCTTTTCAGAATAGGAGTAAACCATGGGTTTCCTCTGATTACGAGATGTGACCAAGACTGACCAATCATTTGATTGAGACAGCACGTTTGCCCATCACCGTTGATGGCAAGAACCTAACCAGTAATCTCTGTTAGGGACTGCAAAATCTGGCGACAAACGGTGAATAAAAAATCGCCTGCGCATACAGCGCAAAAAAGGCCGACGGTTAAAAAACCGCCAGCCCTAACCTAATTTCTTAGGTTGAGTAAGTTAAGTTATAACTTACTTGATCTCTACAGAAGCACCAGCTTCTTCTAGATCAGTCTTAAGCGTGTCAGCTTCTTCTTTAGAAATAGCTTCTTTAACAGCTATTGGAGAAGATTCTGCCATAGCTTTAGCTTCTTTAAGGCCTAGACCTGTAGCGCCACGAAGAGCTTTAATTACTTTAACTTTGTTCTCACCGAAAGAAGTAAGAATAACGTCAAACTCTGTTTGCTCTTCAGCAGCAGCAGCTTCGCCACCACCAGAAACAACAGCAGCAGCAGCAGATACGCCGAACTTCTCTTCCATTGCTTCGATTAGTTCAACAACTTCCATTACAGACATTTCTGCAAGAGCTTCTAAGATTTGGTCTTTAGTGATAGACATAACAAAAAATTCCTAATTGTACTGAATTCAATTTTAATTAAGCGGCTAATAAAATTATTAAGCAGCTTCTTTCTGATCGCGTAGAGCGGCCAATGTACGAACGAACTTGCCTGCAGATGCTTCTTTTAGAGTCATCATGAACTGAGCTAGTGCTTCTTCGTATGTTGGTAGTTTTGCTAAACGATCAATATCAGATGCAGGGATTAATTCCCCTTCAAAGGCTGCTGCTTTGATTTCAAACTTCTCTTGTGACTTCGCGAAATCTTGTAGAAGACGCGCTGCTGCACCTGGGTGCTCATTAGAGAATGCAATCAAAGTAGGACCAGTGAACGTATCGCTTAAGCACTCAAAATCAGTACCAGCGACAGCGCGTTTTACTAGTGTATTACGTACAACTTTAACGTATACACCAGCTTCACGAGCTGCTTTACGAAGACCGGTCATATCACCTACAGTTACGCCACGTGAATCGGCAACAACTGCAGATAAAGCACCTTTGGCAGCTTCGTTGACTTCAGCAACAATCGCTTTTTTGTCTTCGAGTCCTAATGCCATTGGCTTTACTCCTGGATTCTATCTAGGGAAAATCCCTAGCAATTACCATGCTAAATATCTAATGATATCTAGCGACTTACGGCGCGAAAAGATCCAGCAGAATAAAATCTATCTGGGGTCCGACACCGTCTACGTAGGAGATTAAGTTAGTTATTCAACTAACACCTACGGTCTTGGACGGAGATTGATTTTTAATCCAAAAAGATTAAACCTCAACCTCAACCCTACAAAGTGCGCGCATTATAGACTAATACGCGAGCATTGTAAATTTACTTACCATCATCCAGAGTACTCTGGTCAATAGTAACACCTGCACCCATAGTGGTAGAGATGCTTACTTTCTTAAGGAAAACACCTTTAGCAGCTGCTGGCTTGGCTTTTTTAAGAGCAACAAGAAGAGCTTCTAAGTTTTCTTTAAGTTGAGCTGTTTCAAAATCCACTTTACCAATAGTAGTGTGGATGATGCCGTTCTTATCGTTACGATAGCGAACTTGACCAGCTTTAGCGTTCTTAACTGCTTCTGCAACGTTTGGCGTTACAGTACCAGTTTTAGGGTTAGGCATAAGACCACGTGGGCCTAAGATTTGACCTAACTGACCAACAACGCGCATTGCATCTGGAGATGCGATTACAACGTCAAAGTTCATTTCACCCGCTTTAACTTGGGCAGCAAGCTCGTCCATACCGACTAGCTCAGCACCGGCTGCAATAGCAGCTTCAGCGTTTGCGCCTTGAGTAAATACAGCTACACGTACGTCACGACCAGTACCGTGTGGTAGCACAGTAGCGCCACGAACGTTTTGGTCAGATTTACGTGGATCAACACCAAGGTTTACAGCTACGTCAACACTTTCAAGGAACTTAGCAGTTGCTAGTTCTTTTAATAGTGCAACAGCTTCATTGATGTCGTAGTTCTTAGTTACTTCAACTTTTTCGCGGATCAAACGAGCGCGTTTAGTTAGCTTTGCCATTATATTAGTCCTCTACTACCAAACCCATTGAACGCGCAGTACCTTCAATTGAACGAGTCATCGCTTCAATATCAGCACCAGTCATATCCGCGGCTTTAGTCTCAGCAATTTCCTGGACAACGCTACGCTTGATAGTTCCCACTTTGTCAGTGTTAGGACGGCCAGAACCAGACTTCAAACCAGCTGCTTTAAGCAGTAGGAAAGATGCAGGTGGCGTCTTAGTTTCGAAAGTGAAAGAGCGATCAGTATATACAGTGATAACAACAGGAATTGGCATTCCTTTATCGAAATTTGCAGTACGAGCATTGAATGCTTTACAAAATTCCATGATGTTAACACCTTTCTGACCCAATGCTGGGCCAACTGGTGGCGACGGGTTTGCAGCACCGGCTGCTACTTGTAGTTTGATGTAACCATCAACTTTCTTTGCCATGAGACATTTTCCTCAAGTTTGGGTTCAAACGCCATCAACAAAATGTTGAAAAGCTCCCCGAAAAATATGGGTGCGAATTATATACAAATTCACACCCATTTCCAATTAGTATTTGTACTTTATTTAATCAGCTCTTTTCAATCTGACTAAAATCAAGTTCTACTGGCGTTGAGCGACCGAAGATCATGACAGAAACCTTAACGCGGTTCTTCTCATAATCCACTTCTTCAACAGTACCGTTAAAGTCAGCAAAAGGCCCGTCAGTAACGCGAACCACTTCGCCTGGCTCAAACATAACGCGATGCGTTGGAGACTCAGTAGTATCCTGAAGACGCTGAAGGATTGCATCAGCTTCTTTATCAGAAATTGGTGCTGGACGATCTGATGTACCACCAATGAAGCCCATCACACGAGGGATACTCTTCACTAAGTGCCAGCTCTCGTCATTCATTTCCATCTGTACTAATACATAGCCAGGGAAGAATTTACGTTCGCTCTTACGACGTTGGCCTGCACGCATTTCAACGACTTCTTCAGTGGGTACTAATACTTCACCAAAGTAAGCTTCCATCTCGTGCATTCTGATATGTTCGTGCAACGATTTACAAACGCGGCCTTCATAGCCAGAAAACGCTTGTACTACATACCATCTTTTTTTAGCTTCAGTTGCTTCAGTCATTCGAGATGCCTATACGCCAGTAATAAAATTAACAATTCTAAGCAATACTGCGTCCATGCCCCAAAGGATTAATCCTAAAATGGCGGTTGCAGCTAATACAATAAAAGTTGTATTCAGTGCTTCTTGACGCGTAGGCCAAACCACTTTACGAACTTCAATCTGTGATTCACGAGCAAACGTTAACGCTTGCTTGCCTTTCTCTGTTTGCGACGCAATAAGACCAGCAACGGCAAAGGCAATTACAACGCCTATCGCGCGTACTAAAACACTTGCTTCAGCGAAATAATGGTTGCCAATAATAGCAGCAGCCAACAAGATTATGACTAGGCCCCACTTTATAATATCCAGAGAATTACCCTGGCTTTCAGTATTTGTTGTCATCGGTTAATTCCGTTACTCACTACGTTCTGAGACTAGTAATACTATAAATATAGCATTTTGCTCAGTGAAAAAATCAGTCAGGCTTCAATCCGAACTGACGACGGCTCAATACACTCACTAAAAGCATATCCAGCGAGTCAAAAATCGGTCATAGATTGTATTCTTATTCCACGTATTTGGCAAGAATACAAAGCCCAGCTTAACTAACAAAATTAGTACAGACTTATAATGGAAATTAAAAAGGCAGCCTAGGCTGCCTTTTTTGATATTGAGTTAAGACTCGTTGCTATTAAGCAACAATCTTAGCTACAACACCAGCACCAACAGTACGGCCACCTTCACGGATAGCGAAGCGTAAACCTTCATCCATCGCGATTGGGCAGATTAGTGTAACTGTCATCTGTACGTTATCACCAGGCATTACCATCTCAACGCCTTCAGGCAATTCGATAGTACCAGTTACATCCGTTGTACGGAAATAGAACTGTGGACGGTAACCTTTGAAGAATGGAGTGTGACGTCCGCCTTCTTCTTTAGACAGAACGTAGATTTCTGACTCAAAAGTTGTATGTGGAGTAATTGAACCTGGAGCAGCAAGAACCTGACCACGTTCAACATCTTCACGCTTAGTACCACGTAGAAGAACACCACAGTTTTCGCCAGCACGACCTTCGTCAAGTAGCTTGCGGAACATTTCAACACCAGTACAAGTAGTCTTAGTAGTATCACGGATACCAATAATTTCGACTTCTTCACCAATCTTGATGATACCGCGCTCTACACGACCAGTTACAACTGTACCACGGCCTGAGATTGAGAAAACATCTTCGATTGGAAGAATGAATGCACCATCAATAGCACGCTCTGGCTCTGGAATATAAGTATCAAGTGCTTCTGCAAGCTCAAGAATTTTAGCTTCCCACTCTGGCTCGCCTTCAAGGGCTTTAAGCGCAGAACCTTGGATAACTGGTAAGTCATCACCTGGGAAGTCATATTCAGAAAGAAGTTCACGAACTTCCATTTCTACAAGCTCAAGAAGCTCTTCGTCATCTACCATGTCACATTTGTTCATGAATACGATGATGAATGGTACGCCAACCTGACGTGAAAGCAGGATGTGCTCACGTGTTTGTGGCATTGGACCATCTGTAGAAGCAACTACTAGAATCGCGCCGTCCATTTGAGCAGCACCAGTGATCATGTTTTTAACATAATCGGCGTGACCAGGACAATCTACGTGTGCGTAGTGACGTGCAGGTGTGTCATATTCGATGTGAGAAGTATTAATTGTAATACCGCGCTCACGCTCTTCAGGAGCATTATCGATTTGTGCGAA
>NZ_PJBM01000262.1:0-132639 GCF_002836075.1 Shewanella sp. GutDb-MelDb
TTTGAAAACGTTCGTTTCAACGTTGGCGAGAAGAAAAACGACGAAGCATTAGCTAAGAAAATGGCGGCCCTTTGTGATGTATACGTTATGGATGCTTTTGGCACCGCGCATAGAGCACAAGCATCGACTCACGGTGTTGGTTTACATGCTCCCATTGCATGTGCTGGCCCTTTACTCGCGGGTGAGCTTACTGCCTTAGGCAAAGCACTTGATAACCCAGCGCGCCCAATGGTGGCGATTGTGGGTGGTTCAAAGGTGTCAACTAAGCTGACGGTACTAGAAAGCTTATCAACTAAAGTTGATCAGCTCGTTGTGGGTGGCGGTATTGCTAATACTTTCGTTGCTGCAGCCGGTCATAAAGTGGGTAAGTCCCTATACGAAGCTAACTTGATTGATGAAGCTAAGCGCTTAGTGGCTAACGCCCAAAGCCGTGGCGGTGACATTCCAGTGCCGACTGATGTGGTCGTTGCAAGTGAGTTCAGCCCGACAGCAACAGCGACACTTAAAGATGTTAGCGAAGTGCTAGATACCGATATGATTTTTGATATTGGTCCAGATAGCGCAGCGGCGTTAGCTGAAATTATCAAAAATGCGGGCACGGTTGTTTGGAATGGCCCGGTGGGCGTGTTTGAATTTGACCAATTCGGTGAAGGCACTAAGCGTATCGCTCAAGCGATTGCTGAATCTAATGCCTTCTCTATCGCCGGTGGTGGCGATACTTTAGCGGCCGTTGATAAGTATGGTATCGCAGATAAAGTGTCTTATATCTCAACCGGTGGCGGTGCTTTCCTTGAGTTTTTAGAAGGCAAAGAACTTCCTGCTGTGGCAATGCTAGAGAGCCGTGGTAAGTAAGAAAACACAGTTTTTGTTAGATGGGTTACTGGTAGGGGTTTTAATCGATTTTAGTCGAGAGTAAACTAGCCGCCAGTAATGCTGTCATCAAAATCAGCAATATAAAAACTATAATAAATACCAGTAACCGCAGTTGAGTTTAAAGCAAGAATGCTGATGACTTAATCGCATAAAAATCAATCCAAACGATAGCGACCTCGGTGAGTCAAATCACCCTATTATTGGAGTAAAAAATGGCTTTAATTTCCCTACGTCAAATGTTAGATCACGCAGCAGAGCATGGATATGGCGTACCTGCGTTTAATGTTAACAACTTAGAACAGATGCGTGCAATCATGCAAGCAGCTGAAGCGACAGACAGCCCTGTTATTGTTCAGGCGTCAGCGGGAGCACGTAAGTATGCTCGTCCGCAGTTCCTTAAATATCTAATGGCTGCAGCACTTGAGCAGTACCCAGATATCCCTGTCTGTATTCACCAAGATCATGGTACCGATCCTGATATTTGTCAGCGTTCAATCCAATTGGGCATGTCATCAGTAATGATGGACGGTTCTTTGATGGCGGATGGTAAAACACCTGCATCTTACGATTACAACGTTGACGTGACTCGCCGTACCGTGGCATTTGCACACGCATGTGGTGTTTCTGTTGAAGGTGAAATCGGTTGTCTAGGTAGCTTAGAAACCGGTGAAGCTGGCGAAGAAGATGGTATTGGCGCTGTGGGTATCTTAAGCATGGATCAAATGCTAACGACACCTGAAGAAGCGGCTCGTTTTGTTGCTGACACTCACGTAGATGCACTCGCTATCGCGATTGGTACTAGCCATGGTGCATACAAGTTTAGCCGTAAACCTACCGGTGACGTGCTACGTATTGACCGTATCAAAGAGATCCATGCACGTATTCCCAATACTCACCTAGTGATGCACGGTTCATCTTCAGTGCCACAAGAATGGTTAGAAATTATTAACCAGTATGGTGGTGCTATTCCTGAAACTTACGGCGTACCGCTAGAAGAGATCGTTGAAGGTATCAAGCACGGCGTACGTAAAGTTAATATCGATACTGATTTGCGTCTAGCATCAACGGGCGCAGTACGTAAGTTCCTTGCTGAAAACCCAACAGAATTTGATCCACGTAAATTCTTGAAGGCGTCTATGGAAGCAATGGCAGACATCTGTACTACTCGTTACGAAGCCTTTGGTTGTGCTGGTATGGGCTCTAAGATCAAGCCTAAGTCGCTGCAAGCGATGTATAAAGCTTATCAGTCTGGCGAACTTGATCCGCAGATTAAGTAAGCATTACTGCTAATGGCGCTTAAATAAGCGTCTTAGATAAAAATACCTGCCTAGTGCAGGTATTTTTTTATTAAAAAGAGGTGATATCTGCCATTGTCACAGCCCAATTTGAACTTCTTTAGCATCAATACTTATTGAGCTGAAACTCAGCCGATAATTCGGTATTGTCAGCAGATGAGGACTGATAAATTGGTGTTTCACATGGCTAATTTATCTGTTCTGGGGTTAAAACGGTTTGTGGCTGTCAGCAATAATACAGTCCCTAAGTTGTTTGGATAAATATAAGAATATTTCAGTGTTTGATTTTTAAAATCGCTGAGTGCAGATTCTAGCAATCTAGATTGAGTGATAAAACAGTTAGATAATGATGCGGTAGGTTTTCAATTTACAGCGCTAAATGTTAATATCGCGGCGAATTTTAGGGTATTGAGTGAACGGAGTGGTTACAAAATGAAAACATTACTAACGGCAATGGCTGTCGTCATGGCGGCTCCTTTTGCTGCACATGCTGGGGCTGACTTTGTAGAAGGCGATAAGACCTTCGCTGGTGAAGCTGAATTAGGCGCGACGTTAACAACGGGTAATACTGATACTTCATCAGTAAAAGCGCGTTTAAAGTTGATGCAAGAGCTTGGTAATTGGGAAAACCAATACCTATTTGAAGGCCTTTATAAAGAAGATACCAGTGAAGTGACGGCTAAACGTTATTACGCTGGCGTTCAAGGTGATTATAAGTTCGATGAAAAGAACTATATGTATATCACCGGTAATTATGAAGTTGACCCTTTTACGGGTTATGATTTCAAAGCCATTGCTTCTACTGGTTACGGTCATAAATTTATCGACAGTGGCAATATGTACCTTAGTGCTGAAGTCGGTCCTGGTTACATTTATAAGCAGCTTGATGACGAGCAGTCGGCCTTACTGGGTTACGATAATGAAGATAGCGTAGTGGCACACGGTGCAATGAACTTTAGCTACGATATTAGTGAAACCTCTAAGTTTAGTCAGCAATTTATTGCTGATTATGGCGATAGCTTAGAAGGACGTTCAGAAACAGCGATTACAGCGAACGTTATTGGCGCATTAGCAATGAAATTTGCGGTTATTGTTCGATATAACAGCGAGCCGTTAGACGATAAGAAAAGCACAGATACCGAAACAAACATGACATTGTTATACGCTTTCTAGTGATAACGCAGTAAATAACGTTTGAGATTTATCTGTTAAAAGACACCTATTCCATAGGTGTCTTTTTTTATAATGTACTTTTTTGTGTTTACAATGCATAGGTTGTTTGTGCTTGCTTGTATCGTGGCACACCTTCACGCAACAAAAGTTACAGCTTGTATTAAGTGATTGTGATTGTTAAATAAACTTAGTGTGGTGGAGTTCACGAAAGTGTAATTGACACTCTCCTAGCACTGATTGATCACGGACGTAAAGGCCGATAAACAGTAAACTGACAACCATTGAAATTGTCAGAGTGGTTAATGTGTTTATAGGTCCAGTCAGATTTGATATTGAGTTAAAGCAGTTGGTGAACACTGAGACTGCTCAAACGCACCCTTTATCGAATATTGAATTTCTAGTGATGCGTGATTTGATGTCATCTAGAGGTCAAGTCGTATCGACTGAATCTTTGTGTTTCAATTTACTCCCGCTGGTTGTGACGATGCAAGACATCGCACTGGCGATAACGCACATAAAAGCATTTTTAGGCAGTGATACCGCCTCGATAATTGAGGTTGTCACTAATCAAGGTTATCTACTGCATACCAAAGCGAAAGTGCAGATGCAGAATAGCCCCTATGAAGCACTGCCGATTAAACAATTCTCTATGCTTTTGCTGCTTGGTGTCATGCTCGTGGTGTTCTTAGCAACGCATTTTGAAACGACGCCCTGTATCCGCTTTTCCCTACCTGAGAAACTATTACTCGATGACAAAAAGTCAGTGTTAGTACCGATCTACTCATCAAATGAAGCGCTATTCACCTTTGAAGCACGGTTTAAAAATATCGCAATGAAAATAGAGCGTTGTAACAAGGTGAGCTGGCATCAAATCTATGTAGCCTCATCCCCAACTGGGAACATGCTTAATTTCGTGATGCAAGATAACGTCGATAAAGGCGAGGCGTTTAGGAACTTTAAAGTATTGAACATCGAAGGAAACTGGGATTTTATCAACGACTCTTGGCTAAAAACGGCAGGTTTTTGTGAATAGAAGTCTAACCAAAGCGTTATTTATAGGTTTTAGTTCAACGCCAATACTGGTCACCTTGATCTTTATTCTGGGGCTGTGTATGGCATTGGACTATTTGGTTGAGCCCAATGAAGATATTAGTTTGGTCTGTCATTCAGATGTTTATGATGCCAAGCAATCGATGTTCTTATCGGGTGGTTTAAAGTTTGATGTTCATCGAGTGGGTCAACAAATTGAGTTCCACATTGTCTACACTCATCATGGTAGTGAACAAGCTGAAATGACATCCTATGGTGAGCTTGTACACATTTCAGCCCCCATTTTAACTTATGAAATAAGACTGCAAGATGCTGATTTAAAACATGATAAATTTCTAGAAAAGATAAGTGATTATATGGGGGAAACAATTGATATCGTCAAAAAATCTATCAATGATGGTGATGAACGTAATGGGCAGCCGTTCTACATTAAAGTGTTAGAGATGGATAAATCTCAGGGTTCTGTCATTATTCAAATCAGTGAACGTAATGCGCTTTGGGCATGTGAAATACAGTAATTTGGCATGAACTTTAATGGTGAAGTTTTATTCATTGTTATGATTTTTCTTTTAAAAAATCTAACTGAGTTTAACTTTCCCGATACGTATTAGACTATAATTATCAGTCCGATGTATTTGTTTTGAAATGCATTTAAAGGATATTTGTGGCTAAAGTTAGAGTTAAGCAAGAAGAATCACTATCAATTAAATTTCTGCACCAGATGGAAGTCGGCGACAACCGTCGTTTAGATCTGTATTTTTTCCTGCCTAAAGAGATGGGAATTAACTCCCAAAGCTTGAATGAAGATGACTACTATCATTCTTCTATTACTGGCCGACGTTCATATTACTCATCTGGGTTACACCTGCCGCTAGTGCAAAGTCGTTTTGTGAGTCAAAAAAAGCGCACGGTAGAGGAGTTCAGACTTTACCTCAATTTATTTGCTTATCAATTTGCAGTTGCCATTGAAACGGACAGTAAAGAACTTTCTCAAGTTGAAGATTTAGAGCAGTTTTACGTCTCGCTTGAAGAGTTAAGTGAGCAGGTTATTCATCTACTCAAGCGTTTTAGGCGAAATGAACCCAGTGATGAAAAGTGGAAGTCTTATTTCGAAAATGCCGATAATTATTTGTCGTGGTTGTGTGAACAACGGTTATTGAAATTACTGGCTCATGCGCCTAGAAGCAGTGATTTTAACGAGATAACGGAAAGTGTCGTGGCCTTGTGTCGAGCGGAATCACAATACCGAGACGCCCATAAATATAACTCCTCTAAGACCATAAAAGATCCCAATCGTATCGCTAATAAAATGCACCTACTACGTCGGTTAATACAACAAGGGGTGGTGCTAAAAGAGGAGCTTAAACCGTTAGGGGTAGGCCTTAAAAAGATGACTACGGGTATTGCGACGGCGATGGTTATGTTGGTGGTTTCAACATTGATTATAAAAGCCCAAGGTGTATTTAGTGGTTTAACCATTGCCTTAGTGCTCACTCTTGCAGTGATTTATGGTTTCAGAGAGATCTTTAAAGACGACATTCGTAATGCATTGTGGCGCTTAATACAGCGCGGCCGTCCTCGCTGGAGTCGTTTACTGCAAGATACCACTAGTAAGTTACCTATTGCTAAGCAACTAATGTGGCTCGACTTTATGCGAAAAAACGAGCTGCCAATTAAGGTTTCCGAGATCTTAAAAAGGCGCCATAGTCAAAATAAAGTGGATGCAGAGATTTTGCATTACGGTATTCATACTCGAGTATCGGCTAAAGGTTTTTTAGCGGGGTACTCAAGGATCCAAGAACAGGTCAACTTTAGCTTAGTGCCCTTTGCTCGAAATTTGGAACGTGGTAAAGCAAAAATCTATAAGGAACATGAGGGTAAGATTAGTAATGAATCTGTGGAGCGGCGATATCAAGTTAACCTTATTCTTGTGTTAAAAGAGGGGCGTGATGAACCTCAGTATGCACGTTATAAGATAACCATGAATCGCTCTACCATTATTGAAATCACAGAAAGTGACCTTCCTTCTGGGATGAGAAATATGGATGAAGCACCGTATGAGGATGAGCTGCTAGCACCCGATGCTGCAGCCGAACATGCTGAGACTCACCCCAGCTAAAGGATCCATTTAGCCGCTTAAAACATCTGACGGGTAAATGCTTGGCAGATATTTTGCTCATCAGTTTGTTTGGCCCGTTTAAGGGCGACTTCCGCATTACTCAAGAACTGTTCGAGCTCCTGCCCACCTTGGTAGGCAGCTATCCCGATGCAGATACCTTCTCCTAGCCCATTGTCTTTGAGCTTGGCAAGGGTATCAATCGCAAAGTAATGCGCTTGGTCTGAATCTGTATCGGGTAACATGATAATGAGCTTACCAAGCTGCCAGCGAGACATTTGGTATCGGTTTGGTAGCTCCCTTAATAACTGTATTTCGACCTCTTTTTGCCGACTTTCTAGTTGGCCACTATCACTCATGTGGCTGAGCATGCCTTCGGCGGCAATATCGAGCAACATAAGACTTGAGAAGTCTTTTTTCGCTTGGCTCATATCATTAAAGTAACGTTCAAGATCACGGCGATCGCTAAATATGGTACTGCGATGTGGCACTAAACTTTTTGGGTCATTAGCATGGAGTCGTGATTTAGCCCGCTCAAAGGTACAGACAATATATTCAATATCGTTTGAACTGTCTAAATGGCTCTTCAATGTTGCCAACATGCAGGCGTCATTAGCACGATTGTTTGATGAGAATATCTGACCTTGCCAAGTGCCTTTAATCATCAATTGCTGTGATATTTGCGGCCACTTTTGTTTAAACTCCTCATTGAGCAGATCGGTAATTTGTAGCTTACGGCTATCTTTAACCTGCATCAGCGTATTAAATGCCTGATTAGATTTAATGATGACACCTTTAGCATCTGAGAGAACCGTGGCTATTGGATTATCATTGAGCAATTGATTTAACTTTGCTTCCTCTTGGCTATGTTTTAGCTCCCCGACATCTTCAAAAGTGACCAAGGTGTAGTTTTGACCGTTATTCATATCAATTTCAAGTCGAAGTCTTACTGACAATCTAGCGCACTCTGAAGCATCGCTATCAAGCTCGCCTTGCCACTCATGGTTAGCTATTAACTGTTCTGACAGGGCATGAAATTGATCATCGTCCATGTGTAATATGCGTTGTAAGCTACGGTCAGACAGTTCATCTATTTGAAGAGAGAGTAACTTAGCGGCCATAGGGTTGGCACTGAGCACTCGACCCGCATCATTGACAATGATGTAACCAGAATCGGTGTTAAATAGTCGATTGGCGAGATCAATACAGAAGTCACGAGAGCGATGAACCATACGATAGGCATGGGTTAGGTAAATGACAAAACAGGCTAACAAGGTGAATAGGGTTGCGCCCCCCATGAGGATATTACGCCACTGTTCAAACTTGGCTGCAATGTCATCGTTTTTAACGTAGGACAGCAAAAAGTATTCACGGCGAGTCTCATACTGAGTGGTCAACTCGACTTTAAGGTAAACAAATGTGGCATCGTCACCGTGGAATTGGCCGAAATTACTTGCGGCTATCTTTCGCCAAAGTGCAGGGTAAGATTGCTTAAGGCTGCCGCCCATCGTTTCAGGTAGTCGACCAATAGTGGGTGATTCGATCACACCGGAGTAGAGCAAACCTTGTGTGTCGAGCATCATTAACGGTGCTTGTTGACTGGAATAAGCAGGCTTAATATTTTGCAACATGCGTGACATTGAGTTATAGGCGACCAAATAACCTCTAACGGTTTGGTCTGGATTCTCCAGCCAAGCAAGCTGATACAAATAGGGCTCTAATTTGCCATTAACTGGGCTAAATTCGAGCGGGGAGGTGTAGATCTCGTTGCCGCCCATATTACGCGAATTTCCCAGTAAAGACGGTGGCAGTGCGTGATGGCCAAACTCTTCATCGGTGGCAAATTTGAGTTGACCTTGTGGGTCATATAACGCAATACCGAGCAGTTCAGGGATGTTATCAACAATGATGTGCCAATTATCTTGTAACTTGGCTAGGTTTGGCTCACTCGGGAGTTTCATGTAACGATTTAATAGTTCTGAGGTGGCAAACATCTGTGTTCTAAATTGCTGGAAAGAGACTTTGTCAGCAATCAGAGTACCAACAGCTTGTAGCTCGCTGTAGCGTTGTGTCGCCCAGTCTTCTTGTAAACGTCTCTCACCTAAAGTGATGATAATATTTGTAAAAATAATAACCGATATTATTAATATGCCGATTTGACTTGCCGCTGCCAAAATTCGTTGTTGGGACCACTGGATCCCTTGAGCATTGATAAGTAGAGGTAATTTTCGGGTTAACATCAATCGCTAATTCTGATGGTTATTATAAACGCCATGTTATACCAATTCGGCTATATATGTAATTAATTCAGCCTTGGTGCACCGTTACTTTGCCTCTGCTCTAGGCTGAGGCTGAAGTTATGTTTAACGGACTCGATAGAATAGTCGCTGAGTCGTTAAATGTGCCTTTAACCTACGACGTCTAACTCCCTTTGCTTAAACGTAGCGCCTGCTGCTTCGACTAATTCTCGACAGGCATCAATGTCGACGCCGGCTAATCCGTTAATGGCTGAAACCTGTACGTCGGCAATATAACGTGGGGCTTGTTCTATAAATTCGAGTACCGCGGGATAAGCGCCTTTCAATTTAGGTTGGCAATGCGCTTGGTAGCTGGCGGCGGTATCGGCATTAAGCGATATTGACAGGCTATCAATACATTCTGCTAGCTCAGGTAGAATGTTGCGCTTGTGGAATAGATTGCCTAATCCATCCGTGTTGACTCTTACCTTGCCTCCTCGTGCTTTTATCTCTTTCGCTACGTTTAATAATGTTGGCAAATTAAGCGTTGGCTCTCCGTATCCGCAAAAAACATATTCATCGAATTTAGAGGTATCGCCAAGCAGTGCAATCACTTCTTCAGCACTAGGTTGACGATCGAGCCCTAGTTGATATTGGTGTACCTGTTTGCTGCCATTATGTTTTGGACAGAATTGGCAACGTAAAGTGCATCTGCCGGTAATGTTCAAATAGCGACTTGTACGGATATCATAAACAAGGGTGGCTTCAGTTTGTGTCGGTGCAGTCGTTGTCATTATTTTGGGTCGCTAGCAAAAGGGGATTCAGCTTAGCGAATGCACTGTACTTATTCTGTTTGCTGGATCGAGTATTTCTATTTTTCTCCACTGAACATCGATTGATACATATTTAGTGGTCGCTAATGTTGGAGGTGTAAAAAAGGAGGCCATTGGCCTCCTTTTATTCAGTACAATAATAAAGTGTCTCTAGTTTGATACCTGCTCTGGTGACTGGTCAGCGTCAGCGTCAGCTTTTGGTTGCCACCACCACTGATAGAATCTACTAGAAGTGCGTTTGATATCATCAAGGATTATGTACAGTAAAGGCACCAAAATTAGCGTCACTACGGTTGAGAACAAAATACCAAATGCAAGAGAGGCGGCCATCGGGATAACGATTTGAGCCTGTAAGCTCTTCTCTAACAAAATAGGCACTAAGCCGACAAATGTTGTCAGTGAGGTTAAGATAATTGCCCTGAATCGGTAACAACCAGAGTCGACAGCTGATTGCACTATCGAATGGCCTTCTGCGCGCGCACGGTTAACGAAATCGACCAAAATCAATGAATCGTTCACCACCACTCCCGCAAGAGCAACAATGCCACACAAGCTCAAAATACTCATGTTTAGACCGAGGATAAAGTGACCAAATAGCGCGCCAATCATACCAAACGGAATCACCGACATGATGATAAGAGGTTGGCTATATGACTTTAGCGGAATGGCCATGAGTGCATAGATAGTAAATAGCGCAAAGAAGAATCCTTGCATCAAGCTAACAAGTGCACTTTGTTCATCGGCGCTACCACCATCGAGTGCAGTCGAGATATTCGGATATTTTTTTGCCAGTATCGGCAAGAAATCCTCTTGAATTTCTGACACAACCTTGGAGGGTTCCACTTTGTTGGTATCAGCATTGGCGGTAATCGTTATCGCTCTTCTGCTATCCACTCGAGTAATGGAGGAGTACGAATCACCTAGCTCAATTTGGGCAACAGTTCCAAAAGGCACCGCTGCACCGGTTGGTGTACGGATCAGCATATTCTCGAGATGACCCACTGTGCGGCGTTGTTCAAGTGGGTAGCGCACCATCACTTTAACTTCTTCTTTGTTACGCAAGATCCGCTGCGCTTCATAACCGTAGAAACCGTATCTAACTTGGCGAGCTAGATCTGACAGCGTCAGTCCAAGCGCTTCCGCTTCTGGTTTGATCTTTAGTTTGATCTCTTGGCTACCAGAGGAGAAGTTGTCGGCAATGTCGTAAACACCTTCGTAGCTTCGCAGCTTTTGTTTCAGTTCTGCAGAGGCAAGCGACAATTGCTCAAGATTACTTGAGGTGAGTCTAAAGGCAATATCGCCACCAGTGTCATTGGTGCTGGCATTAATATTGAGTTTCTTAACGGCAAGCAGTTCAGGCAGTTGTTCACGCCAAGCTGAAGCGATGGTTTCGCCATCAACAGTGCGCTCTTCGCCCTTGGTGAGCTCGGCAAAAATAAATGCAGAAGTACGAGAACTCATATTAATAAAGCTGTGTTTTACTACCGGGTAGCCGAGTTCACCTTCCATATCATCGTTCATGCGGTAGAGTGCTTCCTCTACTTCTTGAACCACTTGCAGGGTATTTTCTTCTGAGCTACCTTCATCCATTTGCAGCTGAACTTGGATAAAGTCTGACGGAATACTGGGGAAGAACACCCAACGTACCTGACCACTAACCACCAGTGCGATAGACAGGATGAGTACACCGGTAAAGATGGCGACGGTGTTATATCGATTTACAATGCAGCGCTCTAAAAATGAGCGATAATTGTTATGGATAAAGTACTGCACCTTGTCATTTAAACCCGCTTTAAAACGGCCTAACCTGCCCAATTGATCACGTGGCTTGGGTGGTTTCATATGGGCTAAATGTGCGGGTAAAATCAGTTTCGATTCCAATAGCGAGAACATTAAACAGAGGATAACCACCATGCCGATAGATTTCCAGATGATCCCCTGTGGACCCGACACCATCAACATTGGCACAAAGGCCGCGATGGTGGTGAGTACACCGAATGTCGCAGGCATCGCGACTTTCTTGGCACCTCTAACCACATTATCAAGTGAATGCCCGTATCGCTCTATTTCACTATAGGCACTTTCGCCAATGACAATGGCATCGTCCACCACGATCCCTAGCACTAGAATAAAGGCAAATAGTGTTAATAAGTTAATCGACAGTGAGAATGGCTCTAATGGCATGACCAACATGGCGCCCAAGAAACAAACCGGTAGACCTACCATTACCCAGAACGCCAGCTTAATTTCCAAAAATAGCGCCAGAATAACAAACACTAATAAGGCACCATAAAACATGTTTGACAGCATCATGTTCAATCGACCTTTTAGGTAGTGGGTTAAGTCACCCCAAGTATCGAGTTTAGCGCCGGTCGGTAAGAACTCGCGTTTCTGCTCAATGTATTCTTTTACCTGTGCAGAGATATCTAACGCGTTTTGATTATCAACGCTCAATATTTCAATAATTGCCGCGGGCTGACCATTGAAGCGAGTGTATTCGAGTCTCTCTTCAAAACCGTCGTTGATAGTCGCCACTTGTGGCAGCATTACGCGGCTGCCGTCGGGACGACTACTCACCACAATTTGAGCGAAATCGTCACCTGTGTAAGCTTGTCCTTTTGTACGCAGTAAAATATCGCCATCTTTAGCGCGAATTGAACCGCCAGGCAGATCGATTGATGAGTTCTGTACTGCTTGTGCTACTTGAGAGAAGGTGAGTCCGTACTCTCGCAGTTTATCTTCCGATAATTCAATCGCAATTTCGTATTCACGTACGCCAGTCACCTGGGCTCGCGTTATCGCGGGCAGTGCAGCGACTTCATCACGAATGGTCTTGGCCAGCTCTTTCATCTCTCTAAGAGATTGGTCACCATAGACCGAGATCCAAATGACATTGTTCTCAGGTTTAAGACGGGTAATGTTGGGCTTTTCAATGTTGACGGGGAAGGTGGATATAGCGTCAATTCGTAGCTTGGCTTCATCGAGGATATCTTGTGGATCGTAGCTATCTTCCACTTCAATGGTAACTGACCCCACCCCTTCGCTGGCAACCGATGTGACTTTCTTTATGCCGTTAATATCTTGGATCGCTTCCTCGATCTTGATATTAATGCCTTCCTCGATTTCTTGTGGTGCTGCGCCTGGGTAGGCGACTGAGATGTTGAGGTAGTTAAGCTCAAAGGTCGGGAAAATCTCTTTATTAATAATAACCGTGCTAAATAGACCGCCTATCAACAAGACCCACATTAATAGATTGGATGCGACATTGTTTCTAGCGAACCAAGCGATCATCCCTTTTTCAGCAGCCATTATTGTTCACCTTTACTAGCGAGTTTTTCTTGAGGTGCCGGCTCATCAGAACCCTCTAAAATCGAGCTGTTCTCTTCGCCTAAGACTTTGACTAATTGGCCATCTTCAACATTGGTCAGGTTAGTTACTGAAATGCGCTCTCCGCTGGCTAAGCTATCTTTGATGTAGACATTTTCTAGATCGGTGCGGACGACGTTGACGGCTCTGATCTCAACGCTGTTATCTTTTTTAATGAGGGTAACGGTTCCATGACGTACCAGATAACGTGGCAACTTCACTATACCTTCAACAGTGCGACCTTTAATGACGGCGCTGACAAAACTGCCGTATTTGAGTGGCAGTTGACCATCAACTCTAGTGCCTCTAAGGTAGGGATCTTTCACTTCAGCGACCAAATAAACCATGCGGTTTTCTGCGTCGATAACGCCTTCGCTGCGAATAATCTTGCCTGTCCAAGTCACAATCTTACCCGCAAGATCGGCACTTAAAGTGACTTCTGTATCGGGGTTTTCGACTGATTCTAAATAGGCTAAATCATTATTTGAAAGTGGTAAGCGGATCTCTGCTATTTGAGTGTCGTAAAGTTCGCCTAAGTTAGTGCCTAAGGTGACATACTGCCCAAGGTCCACATTTCGCGCCTTGATGATGCCATCAAAAGGCGCGCGAATAACGGTACGCTCAAGGTTTCGCTCTGCTCTAGCGAGTGCGGCTTGTTGAAACTTAACATTGGCTTGCTCTTGCTTTAACTGCGGCAGACGCAGGCCTAATTCAGGGGGAATGCCGCCGTCGTATCCTTTCCAGTCATTTTTAGCCACTTCGCCCTTTGCGCGTTCCTCTTCAAGTGCTGCCTTGGCCTGTGCTACAGAAGCTTGAGCTTGCATTAGGTCGGCTTCATAATCTGAAGGCTCAATAACGGCGAGTTCTTCGCCTTTTTTAACGACACCACCGGCAACGAATTTGTTGGATATGTTAAGCATTCGGCCCTGAACTTCAGTGACCAATTGGGTTTTATATTTAGGACTGACGATACCGTAAGAGGGCAGATTGAGCGACACTGTTTGTTGTTGAACTTCCATAACATCAACAATTGGGATGGGCGCTTCATCTGCTTTTTGTTCAGGTGCTTCTTTAGTGCTGATAAGTACTTGCGCAGCCACAATAAAGAAAACAAGAATAAATAGTGGGGAAGCCCTTCTGATTACTTTTTTTATCATTATAATTTCGCTTTTCCATGTAATACCTTTCCTTTGACGTAAATTACCAGACTCAGCGCGAACACGATATTGTTTTTTGTATATAAAATGTTTCAATTTATGGCGTTAACCCTAACATGTGTGGTTTTTTAAGGCGCTAATGCATAAATAATGGACATTAAGATTTTTGGGGGAGGTTGTTGGGTGAGATTTTTTCGGCTAGAAACAGAAAAGGATCACATTAAGTGATCCTTTTAAAAGAGTAAGTAAGCGAGGTTTACTTCTTTTTCTTCTTCTTGTTTTTCTTACTATAAGTCTTGCCAGTGTCTTGTACTTTCTTCTTCCCTGGAGGCTTAGCCTCTTTGTTATTAGGGCGAAGATCTTTCACAAAACGACGCTTTAATGGCTGATCAATATAGCGTTCAATCTTGCCAACAATACGAACGTCATGGGCTTCAACGAGTGATATCGCCGTTCCTTTTGCGCCAGCACGGCCAGTACGACCAATACGGTGAACATAGGTGTCTGCTGAACGTGGCATATCAAAGTTGATGACATGGGTGATGTCATCTACATCAATACCACGTGCAGCGACATCAGTGGCAAGTAGTACGTTAACTTCACCTTTAGTGAAACGTCCTAAGGCTTGAAAACGTGCTTTTTGCTCCATATCACCGCGCATAAAGCTGCAGGTGATGCCTTGTTTCTGTAATAAGCCTTCAAGACTGGCAACCGATTCACGTGTTTTAACAAACACGATAGTGCGCTGCACTTCTTCTTGTTTCAGAATAGCGCATAACATCGCAAATTTATGGGCTTTATCGTCAGCGATATGGACCCATTGGTGGATCTTGGCTTTTTCGCTGCGAGGAGCTTCTGCTTCAACCTTGGCAGGGTTGTTTAATAACTGATGTGAGAAACGACCTACGTCGCTACCTTCAAGCGTGGCAGAGAACAACATGGTTTGTTTACGGCCAACAGACTCGATAGCGAGTGTTTCCACTGCGGCAGAGAAGCCCATATCCAGCATACGGTCGGCTTCATCGATAATTAAAACTTCAACCTCTTCGGCATTGAATAACCCTTTATCAAGGTATTCCATTAAGCGGCCTGGTGTGGCGACTAAAATGTCGACATTGCCTTTTAATGCATCTTCCTGAGCCGCGTAAGGAACGCCGCCGGTAATGATGCAGGTATCGAAGTTTAAGCCAGTGCCTAAATGAGATGCATAGCGATGAATTTGACTGGCAAGCTCTCGTGTTGGAGTCAGAATTAATACGCGAGCTTGGCCACCGAATCGACGTGGAAAGTCGAGCAGGTGCTGCATAGCAGGTAATAGGAAGCTCGCTGTTTTCCCTGTTCCTGTTGGCGCACGAGCAAGAATATCTCTTTGCTCCATGGCAACTGGAATTGTTTGTTGTTGTATCGTAGTGGGCTTGTTGTGGCCCATTGCTTTTAGTGACTCTAACAAACGAGGGTCAAGCTGGAGATCTTCAAATAGCATGCGTTGGCATCTCAATAAATAATAGCCGCACATTATAAAGGTTTCACGAGCGACTTGAAACGATTAGATCGCCGATCGCTACAGCTTTAAATAAAAACTTTTTGTGAATTGAACAAACTCATCGGTGTACTGACCATTTCTCTGACGAATCGCTAAGGTTGAGATTGAATTAACCTCCTGATCAATTAGCGTATTTGTGTCATTTGATACGACTAGGAGCAACAACTGTCTATTGGGTAGCTTGCCTTCAACACTGGCGACGGTCACCGAGTGTCTAAGGGCTAGCGGGTATTTATGGAGTCGGTTGAGTAGTTGAGTGGCTTCAGTGGTTGGCAAGATAAGGCTCGCTTGGCCTGTTATTGGACAGAGCAAAGAGCTGATCGCCCTTAACAGTTCATCAAAACTCAGACTGTCAGTGTGACGCGCTGTGGCTCTTAGCTGGCTACTCGATTGTGGGCCATTGTCAAAATAGGGGGGGTTGCAAATGATGTGATCAAAACGCAGTTCTATCGCCTCAGTGCAGTACTGTTGAATGGAACTTGTTAGCAGGGTTAACCTTTCGGCCCAAGGGCTGTGATTGAAGTTGTGCTGGCAATCGAGCGCTGCGCTTAGATCCAGCTCGATAGCGGTTATTTGCGCTTGGCTGCGTTGAGCAGCCATTAAACTCAGCAAACCGCTTCCAGTACCGATATCCAATATGGTTTTGGCATTCGTTAATGGTGCCCATGCGCCGAGAAGAACCCCATCGGTGCTGACAGGCATGCCGCAGCGGCTGTCGTCGATATGAAACTGTTTAAAGCTAAAAGGCATGTAAGTTACAAAATGCGGGTCAGTGACAGAATTGTACGCTAAATCATCCTAAGCACAATCAAGATAGACATTGCTGTTTTAGTCCACGGCGAGGGCCTGTGTTTACTCGTTTTTAAGCATTTGATAGGCGAACTGGTGGATGTTTCTTGCTTAGATGATAAATGGGTTGAATGTAAGTGATGAAAATTAAGTGTTAACAGGGCGTTATTATTTGTATCGAGAGTGGCAATTATTCGGCCGCGATTCTTGTTAAATGGTTGTGAGTCTGATAATAGTATGCGCCCCCAAGAGAGGACAAAGCCTCTTTTTAGGGACTGTAAACCAGTTTTATAGCAATTACAGTGACCGCTTTTTCGCTGTTGTTCATAAAGTAGCCAAGCTTAGGTCGTATTTACCACTGGCTTGTGTAAACCAAATATTACACATTAATAGTTGTCATCCTAAAGTGGTGCTGTAAAGGCGTGATGAGATGAAATTGTTAACAATAAAAAATAAAGATGGGGCATAAAGTGCAAAATAATCAAATGAGTATTGCAGATACGTTAGGGTTGGGTTTCATGACCTTCGCGTTCTTTTTAGGGGCGGGAAATCTTATCTTCCCTCCGTTAGCGGGTTTTTTGGCTGGCGAAAATATGACCTTAGCCATGTTTGGCTTTCTTGTCACCGCAGTCGGACTGCCTCTTATTACGCTGATTGCTGTTGCTAAAGCCAACGGTAAAATTATGAGCTTATTACCTCCCATTGCTGCCACCGCACTTGCCGTCGCTATTTTTATCATTATAGGCCCTGCTTTCGCCGCGCCAAGAACCGGTTTAGTTGCTTTTGAAGTTGGTTTTAAACCTTTCTTAGACAATGCCGAAGCGACCTTTATGATTGCTGGTATTACCCTAAACGTCGCGCAACTTCTTTACACATTAATGTTCTTCAGTATTTCCATGGTATTTGCACTGTACCCAGGAAAACTGCTGGATAATGTCGGCAAGGTATTAACGCCTATCCTTATATTGTTGCTTGTCGGTTTAGCGGCCTCGGTTATCTTTTTACCAGGAAGTCCGGTTGCTGCCGCTGTCGGTGAGTACCAAACTCACCCGTTAACGAAGGGCGTATTGGAAGGCTATAACACCATGGATACCTTGGCGTCGCTGATCTTTGGTATTTTAATTATCGATATTCTGCGTAAGAAAGGGATAACAGATCCTAAAGCGCAGACGGGCTACTTAATTAAAGCCGCTCTCATTGCTGCAGGTGGCTTAGCGTTTGTTTATATTGCTTTATTCTATTTGGGCGCTACCGCGGGCGATTTAGCGGCGGGTGCTGAAAATGGCGGGGTAATTTTAACTAACTATGTGACTCATGAGTTTGGTACAACGGGCTTAGTGCTATTGTCCACGGTTGTGACATTGGCCTGTTTAACCACCGCTGTTGGACTGATTAGTGCTTGTAGCGAATTTTTTAATGAGTTATTACCTAAGATCTCATACCGCCGTTTTGTGGTTATCTTGAGCGTGATTTGCGCGACGATTGCTAACGTCGGGCTGGCACAGCTTATTAGTATTAGCATCCCAGTATTGATGACGGTTTACCCCGTCGCAATTGCTTTAGTGGCGGTCACCTTCTTAACCGAACGTTTTGCTAAACCTGAAGCGGCTCATCGAATCGTGCTTAGCGTTGCGCTTTTCTTCGGTATTATCGATGGTATTAAAGCGGCAGGTGTTGATGTTAGTGCGTTTAACTTTATGCCTTTGCATACTGAAGGTATGGCTTGGTTATTACCTACTGCAATGACGATATTTGCCTGTTTGATGATGAAGAAAGAGCAAGCAGCAGTGGCTGTAAGCTAAATCATTAACGGTAGTCTGCTTGAGTGAGATGGCAAACACAGGCTTGATATCATAAGATAACGGCGATGAATTATTAGTTCATCGCCGTTTTTTTATCTAATCGCAACATAATCTAAGAGAGTTTGGGTGCCAGCTGACTACATCCCCGATCCCGTAATCGATCTTTTCCTTGACCACTTGTGGTCAACCAAAGGCTTAAGTGACAATACGTTGGACGCTTACCGAACCGATTTGCGCCATTTTGACCGCTATGTTCAGCTTCATGCTG
The DNA here is from genome assembly GCF_002836075.1 of Shewanella sp. GutDb-MelDb. Lineage (NCBI taxonomy): Bacteria > Pseudomonadati > Pseudomonadota > Gammaproteobacteria > Alteromonadales > Shewanellaceae > Shewanella > Shewanella sp. GutDb-MelDb. The sequence goes on from NZ_PJBM01000262.1 coordinate 18,503, forward strand.
GAGATCTTATTGGCAGCGGTCAGCTCGATGTGCGTGACTACCTTGCTGTCCGTTTTGATAAAGGATTCGCTAAAAGTAGTAGCGCGCGGATGATGAGTAGTCTGCGAGGATTTTATGGTTATCTGGTGATCAACAAACAGATAAGTAGTGATCCGATGGCGCTGCTAGAATCTCCGAAGTTAGCGCGTAAACTGCCGGATTCTTTGAGTGAAGATGATATCGATCGATTATTATCGGAACCCAATGAAGAAGATCCAATTGAGTGCCGTGACAAAGCGATGCTTGAACTTTTGTACGCCACGGGACTGCGCGTGTCTGAATTGGTTGGATTAACTATGGAGCAAATTAGTCTGCGTCAAGGGCTGGTGCGCATTGTGGGTAAAGGGGGCAAAGAGCGCTTAGTGCCTTTGGGCGAATTAGCCGTCACAGAGGTTGAAAGCTATCTGAAATATGCCAGAACCGAGTTGCTTAAAGGTAAACAAAGTGATGTGCTGTTCCCGTCTAAGCGGGCGCAACAGATGACACGGCAAACGTTTTGGCATCGAATTAAGCTTTATGCATTAAGGGCTAACATCGCCACGGCTATCTCACCGCATACTCTAAGGCATGCCTTTGCCACTCATTTACTCAATCATGGTGCGGATTTAAGAGTGGTACAGTTACTCCTAGGTCATAGTGATCTATCGACCACACAAATCTATACTCACGTAGCAACGGCTCGCTTAGCCAGCTTGCATAGCGAACATCACCCTAGAGCTTAAGAGTTGTAGATTATTGGTGAGGATCAAGCCGTAATAATGACACTTTCTAACTCAGAGATTTGCCAATAATTTGATAAGTTTCACGTCTGTATGATTTAGTTACAGCAAAATATTTGCTTTAACTAGCATGAGACTGTAACTTTTCAGCCCCAGACAAGGTCTAATCTTTACACCCTTAAATTGACCGTTACGTAGAATAGGATATCCAATGAAGTTCACCCGAGCATTTTCTTTGATCATTGCAATGATAATCGCCCCTGCTGCCCTTGCCGGGTCTACCACCAAAAATGATGATACCGCCGCTTTAGAAAAGAAGTTGTCAGAGGCATTAAGTGTCGATGTCATGTCGTTTAAAGAGTCACCTATTCCTGGGTTATATGAAGCCTTAACCAACCGCGGTGTGCTCTACATCAGTAAAGATGGCACTATGCTGATGCATGGCACACTTTACGATTTAGACAAAGGCATGAAAAACCTAACGGAAGCTGCAATGGCTGGCCCGCGTATCGAGATGATGAAGCCACTCGAAAAGAATATGTTGGTCTATAAAGCCAAAAATGAAAAGCATGTTGTGACTGTGTTTACTGATGTGAGCTGTGGTTATTGCCGTAAGCTGCATAATCAAATGGATGAATACAATGATCTTGGTATCACGATTAGATACTTAGCATTCCCGCGTGCTGGCGTGCCATCGGCTAATGCTGATGAGATGGAAGCCGTTTGGTGTTCAGCTGATCCGCTAAAAGCGATGAGCGATGCTAAAGCCGGTAAGCGTGTACTAAATGCAAAGTGTGATGCGAAAATTGCTGAGCAATATAACCTGGGTCAATCATTTGGTATCAATGGTACTCCCGCTATCATCCTTGAAGATGGCAGCCTTGTTCCAGGGTACCAGCCACCTAAAGATCTATTAAGAACGCTAGAAGCGGCGCAGTAATCTTGCAGCGCAAGCACTAACGTTATGTATGGAAAAAGGTGAGCTTAAGCTCACCTTTTTTATGTTCATTCTAAAGCCTTCTTTAACAGTCTTTGTTATGCTGGTTCAGTCATTTTATTGAGGTAGTTAGCCCTGTGATCCATAAGATTGTTCGCCGCGCAAAAGTGGATGATAGCCACTTACCTGATTCATATTCCCCATTGTTAAAGCAGATTTATGCTAGCCGCGGTGTTAGCGCTAATGAGTGCGAGCTTAGCTTAGGCAAGCTGTTGAGACCCAATACGATGTTGGGGATTGATCACGCAGCAGAGCTGGTTGCTGACGCAATGGCGGCGCAAAAGTCGATCCTGATTATGGGTGACTTTGATGCCGATGGTGCCACCTCCACCAGTGTTTGTATGCTTGCGCTTAAAATGATGGGCGCGAAAAATATTGATTACCTAATCCCGAATCGATTCGATTATGGCTATGGTCTCAGCCCTGAAATAGTAGCGGTTGCTGCCCAGAAAAACGCTGAGATGATCATTACTGTTGATAATGGTATCTCCTCTATTGAGGGGGTAAAAGCGGCGAAAGCGCTCGGCATGACGGTGGTCATTACCGATCATCATCTACCGGGTCATTCTTTGCCAGAAGCTGACGCCATTGTTAATCCCAATCAGGACGGTTGCCAATTTGCCAGTAAATCAATCGCCGGTGTTGGAGTTGCATTTTACTTGATGTCGGTGCTTCGGGCCGAGCTGAGAAAGCGAGATTGGTATCAACAGCAAGGTATTAGCGAACCTAACCTTGGATTGTTATTGGATATTGTCGCTTTAGGCACGGTCGCCGATGTTGTGGCGTTGGATACTAATAATCGCATTTTAGTGGAAGCTGGATTGCAGCGGGTAAAAGCTGGCCGCTGTCGCGTTGGGATCACCGCGCTATTAGAGGTAGCTAAACGCACACCGTCACGCATTGTAGCCTCTGATTTTGGTTTTGCTGTGGGCCCTAGATTGAATGCCGCAGGGCGCTTGGACGAAATGGCACTCGGGGTTGAAACCCTGTTATGTGAAGACATCGTGCTGGCCAGAAGAATGGCATCGGAGCTTGATGGCTTAAATGCAGAGCGGCGCGATCTTGAGACTGGAATGCAGCAAGAAGCGCTTAAGAGTCTTGAAAGTGTCGAGCTTAACGAAAGTGAATTGCCTTGGGGCATTGCGCTATTCCAAGCCGATTGGCATCAGGGCGTCATTGGTATTCTCGCCTCGCGGATTAAAGATAAGTATCACCGTCCGGTTATCGCTTTTGCTGATGCTGGCGACGGTGAGATAAAAGGGTCTGCTCGCTCAATTAAAGGCCTGCATATGCGTGATCTTTTAGAGCTTATTAACAGTCGTCACCCCGGATTGATTTTAAAGTTTGGTGGCCACGCAATGGCGGCAGGCTTGTCGATTAAAGCCGGGCAGTTTTCACTGTTTGCTGATGCCTATGATAAAGCGATACGTGAGGTGCTAGCCCCCGAGTTATTAACTGGGGAGTTGGTGTCCGATGGCGAACTGATCCCAGAGCAGTTTAAATTAGAGTTGGCCACTGAGCTGCGTAATGCTGGCCCTTGGGGGCAATCATTTCCTGAACCTTTGTTCGACGGTCATTTTAGAATTATTCAGCAGCGTATTGTGGGCGAGAAGCACTTAAAGTTGGTGTTAGAGACGGAGTGTGGCCGCATCATGCTTGATGCTATTGCCTTTAATGTTGATTTGAAGACTTGGCCTGATGCCAGTATCGGGCATGCTGAGATCGTGTATAAATTAGATGTGAACGAGTTTAGAGGTAATCAAACCCTGCAGTTGATGGTGGAGCAGATCGCGCCAAAGTAGTGTTTACCTTTGAATAAAGGTGAACCTAATCGCCTGCAGCGGGCATATGTGCAGACACTGCCGTGACACGCTGCAAGTCCATCCTTGGAAGCTCGGCCATGACGTCCATGTCATGGACGGTCACGGCCGTATCTACACTGGATAATTGGTGTTTTAATTTATACCGCCGCGGTAAGGCATTTCCTAACACGGAAATGCCACAATGCTTGCCAGTATGTCGTTAGTCTAGATAAGCAATACCTATCAAGCTGCGCTTGACCAAGGTCGTGGCGCTTCGCCCACACCCGAGCCAAGGGTCAAAGCGCTTGCGCCCGCTCTTGATGTCATAAGAGTCAATCCCTCAGCGCCCCGGCGAAATTTAAACAGCAAAATTTCCAACGGGGGAGATTGGATTCTGTGATCACAGTTTATTCTGTTTGATAATATCGTTTAATTTAAGGCTTGTGTCTTTAAATTGAAAACTTAAATGGCGAAGTATTTCGCTTTCATAACCCAGTGTAGATGCGGCTGAGGCCTTCGAAAACAGGACGTTTTCGTTGAGCCCACAGGGATGTGTTCACGGCGAGTCTCAGTAGCGTCTGCACATGCGCTGACCGCAGATCATTGGAACCACCTTTGTCTGAAGGTAACGCACTTCTGCCCCAAAACGATTTGGCTGATCTATCCGTTATTGTTTTTCAAAATCCAAGTCAACGTCGTGGTGCTTCGCCCACACCAGAGCCAAGGGGCAAAGCGCTTGCGCCCCTTGACAATCCCTCAGCGCCCCGGCGAAATTGTCTGAAAAGCGAAAATTTCCAACGGGGAAGATGGTGTTATTCGCTGCCTAAGTAGTTAGGGGGTTAGATTTCTGTTTTAAAATTGAAAATGCAGGAGCTGGAGCGTTGTGCTTTTCGAAACCAGTGTAGATGCGGCTGAGGCCTTTGATGGCATGGATGCCATCGTTGAGCTTACATGGACGTACTTGCAGCGAGCCTCACATGCGCTGACCGCAGGTTATTGGAACCACTTTTGCCAGAAGCTAACTAATTTCTGTCCAAAAATGAGTTTCATTTTGTATTGTTCAGTGACACAAAGCATTAAAAAAGCCAGTTGTATAAACAACTGGCTTTTTTGTTGTCTTATCCAATACTGTTTCTGGATAAGAGTCTTAACTTATTGCTTAAGCAAATTACTCGCCTTGGTCAACGCCTGCGCGGTTGATCAAGAACTGAGTAAGCAAGGGTACAGGACGACCCGTAGATCCTTTGTTAGCGCCACTATTCCATGCAGTACCGGCAACATCTAAGTGCGCCCAGTTATACTTCTTAGCGAAACGAGATAGGAAGCAAGCTGCAGTAATTGATCCTGCAGGACGTCCACCCAAGTTTGTCATATCCGCAAATGGGCTTTCTAAGTGCTCTTGGTACTCATCCCACAAAGGCATACGCCACGCTCTGTCACCACTTTGCTCACCAGCATTAAGTAGCTCATGTGCTAGTGGGTTATGGCCAGAGAACAGGCCTGATGCGTGCTTACCCAATGCAATAACACATGCGCCGGTTAAAGTTGCAGTGTCGACAACCAATTCAGGATCAAATCGCTCAACGTAGGTTAATACGTCACATAACACCAAGCGACCTTCTGCATCGGTATTTAATACTTCAACAGTTTGGCCTGACATTGTCGTCAAAATATCACCAGGACGATATGCATTGCTTGAAGGCATGTTTTCACAGCCCGCTAGAATACCAATCACATTGATAGGAAGCTGCATGTCACACAAGGCTTTCATTGCACCGATAACGCCAGCAGCGCCGCCCATGTCGTATTTCATCTCGTCCATGCCTTCGCCTGGTTTAAGTGAAATACCACCTGAGTCGAAGGTGAGTCCTTTACCAACAAGTACAATTGGCTTCTGTGTATTATCGACAGCGCCCTTGTACTCCATGATGGTCATAACAGATTCGTTATCACTACCACGGCCCACTGCTAGGTATGAATTCATTCCTAGCTTTTCCATCTGCTCTTCACCCACAGTTGTTACTGTTAGGTTTTCAGTGGCTTCAGCCATTTGGCGAGCTTGCGATGCAAGGTAAGCTGGGTTACAGATGTTTGGTGGCATGTTTGCTACGTCGCGGCAAAGATGCATACCAGCAGAAACGGCCATACCGTGTTGAATCGCACGTTCACCAACGGTCAATTCACGTCGAGTCGGTACGTTAAACACTAATTTGCGCAATGGACGACGAGTCTCGCCTTTACGGGTTTTTAGCGCATCAAAGCTATATAGACTGTTTTGTGTGCTTTCGACGGCTTCACGTACTTTCCAGTACGTATCGCGTCCTTTGACGTGTAATTCAGTTAGAAAGCAAACGGCTTCCATTGAACCCGTTTCATTCAAGGTATTGATGGTCTTAGTGATAATTTGTTTGTATTGGCGTTCATCTAGTTCACGCTCTTTACCACAACCGACCAAAAGCACACGTTCGCTAAGCACATTAGGCACATGATGCAGTAACAACATCTGTCCAGGCTTACCTTCTAAGTCGCCACGACGAAGTAGGTTGCTAATGTAGCCTTCACTGATTTTATCTAGCTGTTCGGCGATACCGGACAAGCGTCTTGGCTCGTATACACCTACGACGATACAAGCTGAGCGTTGTTTTTCTGGGCTACCGCTCTTTACGCTAAACTCCATGGGTTCTCCTAGATTCTTAAAGACAAATTTTATTATTTATTAGATAATGTCTGCTTGTGCCCAAAAAGGGCCTGAACATGGCGCACCCTAGAATAGATTTTTCAGGTGTTTTCTCTAGCCATGTTATGTGATTGTTGGTTACAAAACTACTAAAAGTAGACAGTTTACATGAAAGTTGTATTGATACCAGCATAATTCAAAGTTTAGAGACCGGATCCTCCCTGTGATTGTATTTAGATACCTGATTCGAGAAGTTTTAAAGGCACAAATAGCGGTACTTTTGGTGCTGTTAGCTATTTTTATTAGCCAACATTTCGTGCGAGTGCTCGCTGATGCCTCAGATGGCGAATTTCCTGCTTCCTTAGTGATGACATTGCTAGGGCTCAACATGCCGTTCCTGACGGTGTTAGTACTCCCCCTTAGTCTATTTTTAGGTATTTTACTGGCTCATGGCCGTATGTATTCTGAAAATGAGATGGTTATTTTACATGGCGTTGGTATCAGTGAATGGTACATCACCCGGATAACCTTGCTGCTTGCCTTGATGAATATGGTCTTTACTGGCTTTTTGTCGATATATGTCACTCCTTGGGCGGAAGAGCAGCAAAACCAAGTATTGGAACATGCACAGTCAGAAGCGGGTCTTGCGGCATTAACACAAGGTCGATTCCAGACCAGTCCCAATGGCCGTGCAGTATTATTCGTTGAACGTATTGGTCGAGATAATAAGCTCGATAAGGTGTTCGTGGCGCAGCTGCCAGACCCTGATGATGAAACAGGTTTAGCCAACGTTGTGGTTGCACGTTCGGGTAAAGTTGTTGAAGACGCAACGGGTGGACAAAGATTACAGTTAGAAGATGGGGTGCAATACCAAGGAAGCCCCAAGCGTGTTGACTATCAAGTGGTTGAATTTGGTGGTTATCAGATGCAAATCAAGGAGCAGGAGGGCGGTGAGCGTAGGCGTAAACTGTCGGCATTGCCCATTGGTGAATTGATGGATATCGATTCGCCTGAAGCCACGGCTGAATTTCATTGGCGTTTAGCGATACCTTTAGCCATCCCATTGATGACATTGATTGCTGTCCCTATGGCGCGGGTGAATAACCGCCAAGGTAAGTTTGCCAAGATGTTCCCTGCTATTTTGCTGTATTTGGGATACTTTGGATTAATGGTTGCTGGTCGTAAGTCATTAGAAGATGGGGTTATCCCTGCGTTCTTAGGGATGTGGTGGATCCATGCTTCGGCGCTGGCCATTGGCTTACTGTTGCTCGGAAAAGAGCGACCTTCGGGGGCAAAACTGTCTAATGTGTTTAAGCGTAAAAAGGCGTCAAGCACATGAGAATTATAGATCTCTATATCGCCAAGGTCCTTATTAGCAGCTCCGCCTTATCACTACTGATCTTGACTGGACTATCAGGGATTATTAAGTGGGTCGACCAGCTAAGATTAGTCGGTCGAGGGACTTACAGCATGATAGATGCTGGTATCTATGTGTTGTTCTTGATCCCACGCGATATCGAAATGTTTTTCCCCATGGCAGTGCTGCTGGGTGCATTGATTGGCATGGGAATGTTGGCATCTAATTCTGAATTAGTGGTCATGCAGTCATCTGGCTTGTCGCGCTTACAAATCGCCATGTCTGCTATGAAAACCGCGATTCCGTTGATGATTTTGGTGATGCTACTGTCAGAATTTGTGGCCCCCGTTGCAGAGCAGCGCGCGAAAGAGATTCAACGTACCAAGTTATCTGGCGGCAGCCTAATCGAATCTAATCGAGGTGTTTGGGCTAAAGACGGTGACTTGTTCGTTAATATTGGCGGCGTTGTCGATACCAATCATTTACGCGATATTACTCTTTACGAATTTAGTGACACCACCAACCTTACGAGTACTGTGCACGCAGAAAAAGCAGAGTATAAAGATAAGTATTGGCAGCTGTATGAAGTCAGAAGAACCTCGCTTAAGAACAACCAAGTGGTGTTAACCAACTTAGCAGAAGATAAGTGGATATCGTCACTTACGCCAGAAAAGTTAAGTGTGGTGTCTGTTAAGCCCGAGTCGTTATCTATTGAAGGTTTGGTGGACTACTTAGATTATCTAAAGAATAACAATCAAGCATCGGCTCGTTATGAGCTGGCGTTGTGGCGTAAGTTAATGCAGCCGGTCACGATAGCGGTAATGATGTTGGTGGCGTTGTCTTTTGTATTTGGCCCGCTTAGAACAGTTACCATGGGCGCACGCGTCTTGTTAGGGGTTGTTGCTGGGTTTAGCTTTTATATTTGCAGTGAGGTCTTTGGGCCGTTAAGCATTGTTTATGGCTTGCCTGCATTCATTAGCGCAGGGATGCCAGCGGTCATCTTTAGTGCCGCCGCCTTGTATTATATTCGCAAGTGATAAGCTAACACTCATAACACTCTTGATAAGAGCCTTTAATTACCTGCTTATGTCATAAAGCGCTAATAAAAAGAGTAATAAAAAAGCCAATAAAGCGTCTTTTACAAGGGCGATGATTGGCTTTTTTGGTTTTAGCGTTAGCAGCTAGGGCTTACGTTAAACGCCGCGCCAATTACGCATCTGATTTGCTTCTTTCGATAGCTCAACGACTTCTGAACGGGTCATCATGTCTTGAAGCGCTAGTTTATCGCCATTAATCAAGATCCATAAATTACCGATCCCAAGTAATGACCACACGAGTCTCGCGGCAGCTGTCACCATGCTGAGGTTCTGGCCGTTAGGATGTTGGACCTTAAGTCTCCAAGCACGCATGCCGAGCGTTTGGCCACCATAACTCCAAAAGCTGATGTAGAACACACCAACACATAGTGCAATCCAGAATTGATAAATCCCTTTATACAACGGAGTGTCATTTAAAAGATCAGACACCATTTCTTGTCCTGCCATGTCGATGAAACCGGCAGAGACTAGTGCAGTGAAGATACCAAAACCTAGCGCACCAGCAACCATGTAGACTGCTACAGCAAGAAGTAAATCATACATTATCGCGCCAAAACGCTTAAAAAATCCCGCTCTTGGAAAGTTAGCGTGTTCGCTATTGGGCATTGAAGTCGCAGTCATTTATATCACTTTATTTGTTGGTATCGAAAAGAAAGCATCTATTAGTTTAACGCGCTTTTGGATCATCTTTGATGTAATAGATATCGGTAAAACCGAAGCGGATAAACTCTTTGTTACGGAAATCTCTTACCGCAGATGAACCCTTAGACGTGGTTTCAACTTGTTGTGCCATCATCAGGTAACGGGTTAAATCGATGCCTTCTTCAGCCGCGACAGCTTCGTATATGTCGTGAAATTTGTCATAAGCAAAGTTTATCTCTTTCGCTTTACCCTTGAACTTATAGGTGATTCTAGTGGCCATGGTTATCTTCTCTTTTGAAATTGGCTATATGATAACAAATCTACGCTATAAGGTATAAATCATATAACAGGCGTCGCTTGGATAGCCGCTGAGATCTTTATCAATAGCGTGGGTTTCAAACCCTTGTTGTTGCCAATAACGATCTGCACCTTGAACGGCGACGAGGCTGATAGTCGCATAACCCTGTTGTAGCGCAAACTGTTTCAACTTGCCCAATATCAAGCCTCCAGCCCCTTTGCCTTGGGCGTTAGCTGACAAGGCTATATCGTGCAAATAAAGCGTGTTAGCGGCTTTGATAGCACTCAACTGCTGTTCTAGTGAAGGTGGGTTGTTAGCCACCCAAGGGTGTGCCAAGCAATAACCCACTACTTGATTGTTAAGCTCGAGGCCAAAGCAAGATTGTGGTGATGCTAGCCATTTACTCTGTAAAACCTGTAGCGATTCAGGTTCAATTTGAGGATAACACTCTAATTGGATCTCAAGGATTGTTGGCCAATCAGCGCTTTCGATATTGCGTAACTTCATTTTCACTTCCTATTACCGGGTAAGCTGGATCATTACTCTTCAGTCGCTATGCACTGTAGCGTTGGAGTAAGTGTTGCTTAAAGTGCTCTGGGTTGAGGTTTTCACCAGTCGCTTGCAGTGCCAATTCATCGGTTGTGAGTAAACTCCCTTTAGACCAAATATTGTTGTTGAGCCAACCCATGATTGATGAAAGCTCTCCCTTGTCGATAAGTGTTTCAATCGAGCCTAATTGCTTCTCCATTGCGACTCTAAACTGAGCAGCATACATCGCGCCTAGCGTATAGCTTGGGAAATAACCCATTTCACCTACAGCCCAATGAATGTCTTGCATACAACCATTTTTATAGTCGCCATCGGTATTAATTCCCAATAGTGATTGCATTTGTGCAGACCAGAAATCAGGCAAGTCAGCGACGGCAAGCTCGTTAGTGACTAAGGCTTTCTCTGCTTCAAATCGGAGCAAAATATGACATGGGTAAGTCACTTCATCAGCATCCACTCGGATATGACCTGGCGTGACGCGAGAATAGATGTTGAGCAGTTGTTCATGGCTGAGATTGCAATCTAGACGTTGTGTTAACGTAGGCTGTAACTGCTTTAAAAATGCAGCACCTCGCCCTAATTGCATCTCACAGAATAGGCTTTGGCTTTCATGAATCGCCATCGAGCGAGCAAGTCCAGCGGGTTGCCCACGCCATTCAAGAGGTAAGCCTTGCTCATATTTTGCATGACCCGTTTCATGAACTACGCCCATTAATCCACTGGTGAAGTCAGCTTCATCGTAACGCGTCGTTAGGCGCACATCACTGGCTACACCACCGCAAAAAGGGTGGCTGCTGGTGTCTAATCTACCGTGGTTGAAGTCAAACTCAAGTAAGGTCATTACATCTCGACTGAATAGAGCTTGAGCTGCACTCGCAGTATGGGGGATAGCATAATGAGGTTGGTGTTTCTGTTTGTCTTGGACCTGCTCAATTAAGCCCGGTAGCCAACTTTTTAGCCCGCCAAATATCTGCTCTAATCTGGCTGACGTCATATCGGGCTCAAACTTATCTAGCAGCGCATCATAAGGAGAGATATCGAGTGCTGCCGCACGGATCTGAGCTTCTTCTTTGGACAGTGCTAATACATTTTCAAGATTGGGTTTAAATCCTTGCCAATCGTTTTGGTTACGCTGCTCTCGCCAAGCTTGCTCACAGTGGTAAGCGGCTTTTGTTTTTGCTTCAACCAGACTGCCAGGCACAATATTGGCTTGCTGGTACTGGTAACGGATCTCTCTTAGGTTGGCTTTTTGCTGCCAATTAAGGTTTTCTAATTCAGCTTCTGCAATGGTGTGCGCTAGCATCGGCGCCGTTTTTAGTGAGTGGATATGTTTGGCTAGTTCCGCCATTGCAGCACCTCTGGCTTCACCTCCGCCCGTAGGCATCATTGCCGCTTGATCCCAATCGCCGAGGGCGCTTAAATGTTCAAAATGGCTAATGCTCTGAAAGTGTTCACAAAGAAGTGCATAGTGCTTGTGTGCAGATTGATTCATAAGAGTCAGCTGATAGTGATTAATTTAACTATGCTAGCACGATATAAAGCGCTAAATAAGCGTGATTTACGGCAGAGTTTTATCAACCAAATAGCTAATGACGAGGGAGAGACAAAATGAAAATACAGCAGAGTGTTTATTTTCTTAGCGGATTTTTTTTACTGTGTAGTTTTAATCTTATGGCGGGCAGTGACGCCTTTAAACCAGGACCCGTACTGACTCAGTATGGAAAAATTGCAAAAGTCGAAAGTCGTTTGATGATCCCTAAGGATATGCAGATGAAAGTGGTATTCGATATGAGTACAGCGGCAGAACCCGGTAAGGTTAACCGCAGCCTAGATACGCTGGCGAGGTTTATTAATATGCATGTTAGTGAGGGAGTACCGTTAAAGAATATTGAGTTAATGATGGTGGTGCACGGCAGTGCGGTCGCTGACTTTACTGATAATAAGTTTTATCAATCTCATCAGTCAAAGCCCAATGGCAATACTGAATTAATAAGTAAGCTTGCCAAGCTTGGCGTTCATTTTTACGTTTGTGGTCAAAGTGCGGCGTATTATGATGTCTCTTCGGCGCAATTATTACCGGGTGTGGATATGGCATTGTCTGCCATGACGGCTCATGCAATTGCTGCCCAACAAGGCTATAGCTTGAATCCTTTTTAAGTGTACATTATTGTGTTTGGCTATCGGATAAAGTTTGATATGCTCAAACACTTCATAATTTATACTAATTATGAAGTTAAGCCACATTACAGGGCATTGACGCCCTGCGTCGCATAGGATGATGCGGATAAATTGTGTTCATGGAGGATTTAATGGTTTCAATTCTATTAAGCCAAGATAATTTACCTTATACCATTTCGCTGTGTATCGTATTTGTACTCGGAATTGTAGAAAGCTTATCTCTCGTCATTGGTGCCAGTTTCTTAGGCTTACTTGATGATTGGACACCCAATGACGGCAACGCCGATGTAGCAGCTGTTAGCGGCCTTGTTAGTTGGTTGTGCATTAACCGGCTGCCGTTACTCATTTGGTTAGTCTTAGCGCTATTAAGCTTTGCGATTGCAGGCTTTTCATTTAACTACTTATCTCAGAGCTGGTTCAACAGCTTGCTCCCCCAATTCGTCTCGTTGTCCATTTCTTTGATATTAATGACGTTATGCTGCCACTTTTTCGGTGGAAAATTGGCTGATATTTTGCCAAAGAATGAATCTTTGGCTGTATCGGTTGAAGACCTTAATGGCTGTGTTGGCACGTTGACGACGAGTAAGGCGGTGCTGGGTAGTCCGAGTGAAGCCGTGGTTAAAGATGACTATATGCAGCAACATTACGTGTTAGTGGAGCCTGAGAGCGATGGTGTCGAGTTTCCGACAGGCACGCAAGTGGTGTTGCTGAAAAGAAAGGGACAAGTGTGGAGCGCAGCGAAACTTGAATCTTAACGAGTATGTTGAACTTAAAAGGAAGTTCCCCTTCCTATGACATGTCCTAGAGTGGAGCTCGCGCAAGGCCTCTTAATCCCGCATATCCAATCAATAGCGAATTGAGTATATCGAGCAGTGGCAGAACTCAAAGTCGTTAATGGCTTCCACCTTCCCAGCGTCTTAGCATTCATAACTGAATGGCTCCGAAAACGGGCATTAATTTATATACCCATTCTACGATGGGTATGCTTTTTATATTAAGAGTGGGGCTTACTCTAGATTATTGATTTTACCAAGGGAGCGACCATTACTTGCAATCAATGCTTTGATTAAACGCCATTAAACTCCCACTGAATCCTGCATCTTCAGGTAGAACGGGTATAGTGCAGTGACAAGATAGTGTTTCACCTCCTCACCCCCTCTTAAAGTTTAACGGCTAAATAAGTGACTAATACTTTTTTGATAGGTATAAATTCAAAAATAGTATGTTGAATTTATAGTCATTAAAAGTACGCTTTATCTGCAGTTAATATATTTATCCTTACATTAATAGACTGAAAATTATTAATAAAGTCATCTGGGTAGATGAATCTGTTCTACAAATTCTATTCATAAAATGCGCACTGACAATCTTTACCTTTGTTAATGAGTTGTTGCATTTAAATCCTTGTGCTAGGTTTTATAAACCCGCTTAGTGGCTCCCACTGCCAAGTGGAGCGTTTGTAGTTAAAGAATCTAATAATTAATTGGGCCACTAAAGAGCCCTTTGTAAACCTTTCGGAGCGACATTTATGAAATTGACAAAAATTGCAGCGACCTTAATAGCACTTTCTGTTGGCGCGTCAGCGGCAGTAACAGCAGGTGAGCGATATGTTATTCAAGTGGATAATAGCAAAAAGGGTGTTGTTAAAGCATTGGCAAAGAAGATGGGTGGCGAGTTAAACCTCGATGGTAATGGGTTTATTGCGGCAACATTTTCAGGAAAAGATCTCGCACAAGTGAAAGGTTTACTCAATAACCCACATATTAAGTTAGTCGAGGTGGATCAACGTCGTTCATTGATGTCATTCAGTGATAGTGTTGGTAACCCAATGACAGAGCAAATCACTCCCTACGCAATTGATCAGTCTAACGTGAACGATATTGCTTTCGATGCCAGCGCTAGCACCAATAAGAAGGTGTGTATTATCGATTCTGGTTTAGATCGATCTAACAATGATTTCGATTGGAATAATATCGATGGTGACAGCGACAGTGGTACAGGAAGCTGGGATGAAAATGGCGGACCACACGGTACTCATGTCGCGGGCACCATTGGTGCGGCTGATAATGGTTTCGGTGTTGTCGGTATGGCACCCGGCATTGAGATGCACATTATCAAAGTATTCAATGCCGATGGCTGGGGTTATTCATCTGATCTCGCTCATGCCGCAAACGTATGTAGTGCCGCTGGTGCCGACATTATTAGTATGAGCTTGGGTGGTGGCGGTTCAAATTCAACAGAATCGAATGCGTTTCAATCTTTCACTGATGCGGGCGGTCTTGTAGTTGCGGCTGCTGGTAACGATGGCAACAGTGTACGCTCGTATCCTGCAGGTTATCCTTCGGTGATGATGGTTGGCGCTAATGATGCCAATAACGATATCGCTGATTTTTCACAGTTTCCAACTTGTACAACTGGCCGAGGTAAGAAGCAGAAAACGGATACCAGTATTTGCGTAGAGATTGCAGCAGGTGGTGTTGATACTTTATCGACTTACCCAGCGGGTATGGCAACAGCCTCAAATATGACCGTGGATGGTACTGCATACTCAAGTTCTGCAATGGAGAACGCGGGTTCAATAGACGGGAGTGTATTTTTCATGGACACTGCCGAAGCAACAGATGGCGGGGCTAACGGTATGGTGTGTATGATCGACCGCGGCGTTATCTCTTTCCACGATAAAGTGCTTAATTGCGAAAACTCAGGCGGTATCGGCGCCATTATTATTAATAATGAGCCGGGCATGCTTTATGGCACATTGGGTGACACCAATGCGACTACAATCCCCGCCGTTGGCGCAGCTTTTGAAGACAGAGCCGTTCTCATTGCAGCAAGTACTGCTGATATTGCTATTGGCAGCTCAGATTATGGCTTTATGAGTGGTACCTCAATGGCAACGCCTGCCGTATCGGGGATTGCAGCGAGAGTATGGTCTAACCATAGTGAATGTACTGGAACTGAAATTCGCGCCGCACTGAATGCATCTGCAATGGACAGTGGTGCAAATGGCCATGATGTGTATTTTGGTCACGGTATTATCGACGCAGCGGCGGCGGACACATATTTGACCGCTAACGGATGCGCTGGGGGCGATAATGGTGGCGGTGGAGATCCAGGCACTGGCGATGGCCTAAGTGTCACTGAGACTCATTATAAGCAAAGAGGCATTAAGTATGTCGATCTTAGCTTTAGTGGCGCAGCTGGCAATACTGTTGATATCTTTCGAGACGGCAACAGTATTGGTACTTCTGTGAGTAGTGCGACATATACGGATACGATTAGCAGCAAAGGTGGCGGAACATATATTTATAAAGCGTGTGATACTGGTACCTCAACCTGTAGTGTAGATGTTAGCGTAACATTCTAAACAGCCCCTAGTTAGAAAACAAAAAGGCCTGCGTTAGCAGGCCTTTTTAATGCAGTTTGTAGAGACTAGGAATCACTTAATGGTTGCAATATGGTGAGCGCAGGTTGCACGTTTTTAGGCCAAATCCGATAAGTCTTATGGTGCTTAATCAGTGAGGTCTTTTTGTTTCCAGCGCTTAACAGTAGATTATGTTTATAGGCAATTTCAGCAAAAGCTTGCTCAGGTGCGCGCACATAAAATGTTATAGGTTTTATCAGCTCGTCGCCATCAATTCGTTGGGTAAATTGTTCATCTGAGATGATAAGGCTGCAGTTGCCGTCACTATTAAGTTTGAGCTTTTTAGTCACTTCTTGGTCGGTAATAATCAGCCAATCACTGCTTTCTAACTCTGCCAGCATCGCCTTTAAAGATAAGCCTAGACCCTGCTGTTTATCGGCAATATAAGTGTACTGCTGGCTAATTTTTTGCAGCAGTAACTTTAGCTCTGCGTTCGCGCCCATGCTACGGGCTTGTCGGATCCAAAAAGTAAGATCATCAGCGAGCAGTTTTGAATAGCTACGTTTTTTAAGCGCGGTAACCATCCAACTGCATAAGAAATGGCTTTCACCTGCTGGGGTCTTTAGGCTACTGCTAGTGTCTGCTGATTCAGCCAGCGCGGCTAGGCCTGCGTTAGCAAAAATAAGAATGGCTTGGTTATAATTGATATCGGACATGAGATCTCCGCCGTGAAAGTGAGTATAGAGGACGGCGGAGGCATTATACCTAATATAAACGACTATGCCTTAATATAGCCGTACTTTGATTTACTTAAGTGCCAGTTTTGCTGCTGTAACAATCAGTTCAGGCGCAGGACGAACTTTAAAGTTAGGGTTTACGTATTGGAAATGCACCAATCCTTTAGCATCGCTGATATAAACGGCAGGGACCGGCAGTACTAGCCGTTTTTCGCCCTGTGGAGTTTGCCATAGATCATTTTCAAGTTTCATTTTACTCATATAGCGTTCAGTAGTTTTAGCGCTGGTAAAGTAGGCTAAACCAAAGGCTTTAGTGGTCTCTAAACTGGCATCAGACAACAGTGTGTAAGTAAGGTCTTGCTTGGTCATTGATGCTTTGAGTTTTTCAGGTGTATCAGGAGAGATGCCAATTAATTGGTAACCCATTTCGAGTAGTTGTGGCTCTATCGCCTGTAGTTGACCCATTTGTGAATTGCAAAAAGGGCACCAGCCACCACGGTAGAAAAAGATAATTGTTGGTTTACCCGCAGTGATCTTAGCGATATCGACGCTAGCCCCATTGAGGTCTTTGAGCGATGCAGACGGAATGGTTTGGCCATTCATTAAAGGCATTACGCTTAATTCGTCGGTCGCGATAGGTTTAGCTAATAGGGGTAAACTAAACAACAATATTGACAGGGCAGTGAAGGTCTTTTTTAACATTATTATTATACCTTTGAGTTTAGGGGGTACTAACTTAATAACACTAGACCTTGAAAAGCGCCAATAACTTTCATTGTTGTGGAAAGGCGATAGGAACCACAAATACATCAAGCTGCACCTTACTTTTTAAGAACAGTCATATCAAAATCTAAAATAATTAAATAGAATCAGATGATTAATACGTTAATCTATCCATTTTTATAAGTAGTAATTACCATGACAGAACATTTCGAAGGCAAGTTTGAAGTCGAGTTAAAATATCGCATAGCATCTAAATCTCAATTTTTAGTGACATTGAATTCAATGGAGCATGAAATCATGCTTCAAGATAATCTAGAATCTGATTGTTATTTTGATACTTCTGAACAGCAGCTTCTAGCGGAAAATAAAAGCCTTTGTATTCGTGAAATGGAGCCATCAGGAATTAAGCTTTGGATAGTTAAAGGACCTGAAGCCGACCGTTGTGAAGCGACAAATATTACCGATGCTAATAAAGCAAAAAGTATGCTTAAAACAATGGGCTATCATGTTGTTTTGGCGATGAAGAAAACACGCAGTATTTATTTTGTTGGTAAGTTTCATATGACTGTCGATAATCTTGATGGGTTAGGTGACTTTGCCGAGTTTGCTATTATGACTGACGAGGAGAGCTTACTCGAAAGTTATAGGTCTGAATTGATTACTTTAGCAAGCAAGTTTGGTCTGAGTTCGACGGATTTAGAGCATCGTTCATATCGAAAAATTTACTCAGAAAGTCTTATGGTATAACAAAGCAATCAACACGATGCAGACTACACTCGGCATAGAGTATCATTGGCTTGGTCATTAAAGCGTTCAGCACAGGTTATTGCCGCGTACAGCAGCAAATCAACGTTACTCATAGACATCGATATGTGATCCCTCTAAATTAGATTGAAAATTTCAAAGTAACCTAAAAGGAAGTGTATGTTTAGCCATCTAATGATTGGTACAAATGACGTAGCTCGTTCAAAAGTATTTTATGATGAGATCATGAAGGTGCTTGGTTACAGCGAGGGTGTCATCGATGAGAAAGGGCGTTGTATGTACTTTAGCCCATCAGGTGTGTTGGGTTTGACGAAACCAATAGACGGTGAAGAAGCGAGTCATGGAAATGGTATGACGATTGGTTTTCTCGCGGACAGTCCTGAAGTTGTTGATGAATGGCATCGTGTGGGGATGGCAAATGGCGGCATTGCAATAGAAGAGCCTCCTGGCGTTCGTGGAGCTGGAGAACGTAAATTGTATCTTGCTTACTTGCGAGACCTAGACGGAAATAAAATATGTACGACGCATTTTCTGCCAAGTTGAGCCTGCGCTATAACAAATCTGTTTAAGCTGACAGCCAAAGCGATTAAGCATCATTATCTGCTGACAATTATCTATCGCAGCTGAATTCCAACAATACGATGATACAATCAAAAAAGGCACCCATAGGTGCCTTTCTGTTTATAAAATAATGTTAAATTAGTACAGCTCGTACTGAGATTATTTTATCTTTTTAATTTTAGCAGGTGAGGCATTTTTGACCTTAACTCGGCGACCTTGCATGTTCTTCTCGCCTATCACCTGAGCGCCTGCGTTATCACTGCGCTGCTGTTTTTTCGCGAAACTACGGCGAGTTTGCAGATGCTTGATCAACACGTCGCGGCTACCCACTTCGTATCCTGGGATCGTCACACGACGTAGCTTCTGACCAATTAATTTCTCAATGTCGTGCAGAGTACGTTCCTCTTCACGGCTCACAAATGAGATCGCCACACCTGATTTACCGGCACGACCTGTTCGACCAATACGGTGAACGTAATCTTCAGCCAAGAAGGGTAAGTCATAGTTTACGACGTATTCAAGACCTTGAATGTCGAGTCCACGAGCGGCAACTTCAGTTGCAACCAATACGCGCATTTTGCCCTCTTTAAATTCGCGTAAAGAGCGACGACGGGTACCTTGGGTTTTCTCTCCGTGGACAACGGCAGTAGGAATACCATCAAGGTTAAGTTCTTTTTCTAGCTTATCAGCAGCATCACGAGTCGCGGTAAAGACCAAGACTTGCTTCCAGTTTTTCTTACCAATGAGTTCTGACAGTAGCTCACGCTTACGGCGTTGCTCTACAGGATAAACCACTTGGCTTACGGTATCGGCGGTAGTGTTTTGCTTATCAGCTGTAATGATAGTTGGTTTTACCATCATCTCGCTAGCGAGTCGTTTAACCGGAGCAGAAAAGGTCGCTGAAAACATCATATTTTGACGTTTGCTATTCACTGCTTGTAGCAGTTTTTGGATTTCAGCGCTAAAGCCCATATCTAACATTCGGTCAGCTTCATCGAGTACCAAGAAGTCGACATTAGACAAGCTTAAGTTACAGGCGGTGAGATGCTCAAGTAAGCGGCCTGGAGTAGCGATAATAATGTCTACGCCGCGCTTAAGTTTAATCGCTTGGGTTTCCATCTTAACGCCGCCGAATATGGTGGCGACATTAATGTCTAAGTATTTAGCGTAATCATTCACATTGTCGGCAATTTGCGACGCAAGTTCACGCGTTGGGGTTAAGATCAGCGCACGGGTATTTGAGCGTTGAGTGTCGCTTGGGTTATCAACCATTTTTTGCAAGATGGGTAATGCAAAGGCCGCCGTTTTACCGGTACCGGTTTGTGCACTGGCTAATACATCTAGGCCACGACGCACTGCTGGGATTGCTTGCTGCTGAATAGGAGTCATTTTTTCATAACCACATTCAGAGATAGCACGTAAAATCTCGGGAGCAAAACTAAAAGATTCAAATCTCATTATGAGGGGTCCTATAATCTACTATTCAACCGCTAGCGTACAGCGCTAACGCCTTGTCTACCATTAAAATGGCGGTGGCGGAGTATAGCAAACTTTCGCTTAGAACCTGCAGTTTTTTTATTACTTCATTTGGCAAATTATGCTGATGGCATGAACGATACAGCCCATTTTGTCGCGGCTGGGTTTCTCAATTCGAAGCGCATTGAGGAGATAAGGGTTAATCGTTTGAATTCCTGATGAATATACAGCATTTACAAAAAAGCAGCGTCGAAACGCTGCTTTATTGATAAACGGCGACTTTAGATTGCCGCAGTGACTTTATTTAGCCAAGTTAGATCATCACCGTGCATATGCGGGCTGAGCTTTTCACGCACCTGTTGGTGGTATTGATTAAACCAGTTGAGCTCAGTGCTTGTGAGTAAGTCTTTATCAATGAGGCGTGCATCCATGGGGATAAAGGTGAGTACTTCAAACTCAAGCATGTCGCGTTCAGCGTTGGCTAATGCCACTGATGGTCTTACCGTGACGAGGTTTTCGAGACGAATACCAAATTCGTTAGCACGGTAGTAACCTGGCTCGTTAGATAGCACCATACCGGCGACTAAAGGCACAGGAGTTCTATTTTTACCGATACCTTGCGGCCCTTCGTGGACACTTAAGTAATGACCAACGCCATGACCAGTGCCATGATCAAAGTCGAATCCGTACTGCCATAGATATTGACGTGCAAAAGAATCTAGCTGCTGTCCGGAGGTGCCTTGTGGGAACTTCGACTGGTCGATGGCAATGTGCCCTTTAAGTACCAGCGTGACCATTTTTCTCTGCTCAGCGGTAACATCACCAATGGCAATCGTACGAGTAACATCTGTGGTGCCGTCTAGGTACTGAGCTCCAGAATCGACCAGATAGATACTGTTAATTTCCATCTGTGCAGGTGTGCCATCGTTATGGTTGTAATGGCACATTGCGGCGTTAGCGCCAGTGGCTGAAATAGTATCAAAACTCGGCTCTTGATAAAGCGGGTCTTCAAGACGGAAGCTTTCCAGTTTATCGGCTAACTGACCTTCATCATATAAACGCTCAGCGAGGACTTCGCTATCTAGCCAAGCAAGAAAACGGCTAACGGCAACACCATCACGAATGTGGCAGGCTTTGATCCCGCTCAATTCAGCCTCATTCTTTTTTGCTTTAGGCAATGCAACGGGATCTGCACCGGCAACAAGCTCAGCGCCTGCGTTCTTGGCGGTTATCTGTAACCAGGCGTTAGTGGTGTCTGGGCTGGCGAGCACTTTTTTGCCTGACAGTTTAGCCAGTTCAGCTTCAAGGTCGGTTTCTGTCTTAAAGCTAACCCCGCTGCCCACATGGTGCTCGATACCGTTTGGTAGTTTGGTTACATCGGTAAATAACACCATATCGCCGTTAGCATGCAGTAAGGCTGTACCCAGGACGACAGGTAAGCGTGGTACATCTTTACCACGAATGTTGAGCAACCAGCAGAATGAATCTAAGGCGGCAATAATGGCAACGTCAGCGCCTTCAACTTTAACTGCAGCGCCAATCGTGGTGCGTTTTTCTAAACTACTTCGGCCTGCACTTTGCTCGCTAAACGCCATGATCGGTTCGTTTGAAGCCTGTGGTCTGTCGCTCCAGTTGAGGTCAATTGGATTGTCCTTTACAGCGACTAATTCGATTTGTGCTTTATTCAAGGTAGCTTGCGTACTGTTGAACCATGAAAGCGTGTGCAATCTGGCATCAAAACCGACACTGGCTTTGGCATCAAGCTTCTCTGTGAGCCACTGCGCTTGCGGAGTCTCGTGCAAACTGAGGTATTCAAATAATTCGGCATCGACTTGTTGGCGAACCTGCACGGTGTAACGACCATCAACAAATATTGCAGCTGTGTCTTTTAATACAATGATCATGCCTGCTGAACCGGTGAATCCGCTGGTCCACAACATCCGTTCATTGTGAGCGGGAACATATTCTCCCAAGTATTCATCTGCGCGAGGAATAATAAAGGCGTCGAGATTAGATTTAGCCATTTCGCGGCGAATAGCACTTAAGCGGGCGGCAATAGTAATAGACATGATGACTCCATAATTAAGCACTTGAGCGGCAAGGGTAAGGTTGGCTGAAGGCTGTTAAATGTGTACTTATTTAGCGCGGAGGTTATCACAACTTGAGTCGGCAAGGGCAGCAGCATTTAGCGATCTTGTAACCTTCCATAGGAACGTTCCGGTCTATCAAAGGTTTACAGAGGTGAGTTGCAAGGTCATTCGTGCGACTATGTTATTAACAAAAGCGATAATTATCACTTACGCTAACGGCTATGTCCGTTACAGTGTATGGATGTAGCGAAAGGATAAGAACGAGTTATGCCATTTAATGTATGGGTACTGACACTGGCGCAAGCGTTTGCGATGAGTGCAACACCAATGATGATGTTGTTAGGCGGGATAATTGGTGCTGATATTGCACCATCACCTGAACTGGCGACATTGCCGATTGCGTCGATGGTGGTGGGGGTAGCGCTATCGGTATTACCTGTCTCTAAGTTGATGCAACGTTTTGGTCGAAAGCCTATCTTTATCTCTGGAGCATTGATGGCAGCTACGTCAGGAATGTTGGCGGCTTATGCAACATCTAAGCAAGATTTTGTCCTATTTTGTTTAAGCGGTATGTTATTGGGATCGGCGGGTGCCGTGGTGCAGCAGTATCGCTTTGCGGCAATGGAGTCGGTGTCTGAACAATTAGCGGCTAAGGCGGCTTCGCGGGTATTACTCGGTGGTCTTGTTGCGGCGATAATAGGGCCTGAGTTGGCTGTGCTTGGTGGCGTGATATCAGATCAGGCCTATGTGGGGGCTTTTTCATTTTTAACTATCGTTAGCCTGATAGCCGCCACTATTTTATGTTTCTATCGAGAGCCTAAAATCGAACGCAGTTCAAGCCGTAAGGCGACTAAAGCCACCGGACGCCCGCTTGCCGTTATCTTGACTCAACCTAAACTGTGGGTAGCGATAGCTGGCGCCACGCTGGGTTACGCCATGATGAGCTTTGTGATGACGGCAACGCCACTGCATATGCATCATATCGAGCATCATTCGTTGGCCGATACCAAGTGGGTTATTCAAAGTCACATCATCGCGATGTATCTCCCCTCGCTTATCAGCGGGGTGTTAGTCGCGCGAATCGGGGTATCAAAAATGATGCTGTTAGGGTTGTTGGCTTATGTGGTCACGATCATTACGGCACTGCTTGGGCGGGAGCTATTGAATTATTGGGCCGCTTTAGTATTGCTCGGCATTGGTTGGAACTTTCTATTTGTGGCGGGCACCGCCTTGTTGCCTCGTTGCTACAACACTGATGAGCGTTATAAAGTGCAAGCGTTTAACGATACCTTTATTTTTGGTGCTCAGGCAATGGCATCGCTCAGCGCTGGATGGGTTATTCATGCACTTGGCTGGGAAATTCTATTGATAATTTGTTTGCCTGTTATCGCCGCTCAATTGCTATTAATTGCTTGGTGGAAGCTCTCTAAAAGCCGAATGTTGCAGAAAGAACGCTTATAAATTGAGTTAGTTCTTAGCTGTAAAATGCACTCTGTTGGCTAACGAGACACAACTGAAGTGATTCTTTCTATTTGATTTTATTTGATTTTTACGTTTAACGAACGTTATCGGGGGAGTTGATACAAACATTAGCCTTGTTAGAGGAGCTATTGTCGCTCTTTTTTTATTGATGAAATTAACGACTCACTTGAAAGGTTCATCTACTGCAATACAGCTCATCACTTCTAATTATTTCAATGTTAGCTTTTTAGCATGGTCCCATATTTATCTTTTATTGTTTTTCAAGACAGCTACTTAGTAAGTATTTATCAATTACAGTTAATTAGTACTGACGTTTTGTATATTTTATGCTAGAAAGTGTGACAGATATATCGACGTAGTCTTATGGCGTATAAATAGGCCGTATAAAAAGCTGTAACGGTCGAGCCAATGAGCTGAATGCGTAATTCATCAGATATTTGATTAGGCTTATTGCTGGCTTTAATCAGGTATAAGAGTTTAATTTTTAAAGTAAGGGTAATGAAATGACAATAGGTGTAGGCGGTTCTACCGCAGAACAAGAGTTAGCCAAGCTGACTGATATGACCCAAGGCGCAGCGCCAATTACTCATGCAGAATATTCGGCACGCATTGCTAATGCGCAGGCGATTATGGCAGCCGAAGGTATTGCAGCAATATATATTAATGCGGGTACAAACCTTTACTACTATACGGGCACACGTTGGTATGCGAGTGAACGTATGGTGGGTGCCATTATTCCTGCTAAAGGTGAACTTGAGTATATTGCGCCTGCTTTTGAGGTTGATACGCTACTGGGTTATATGACGATTAAAGGCAAGGTTAATACTTGGCTAGAAGATGAAAGCCCTTTTGAATTGTTTGGCAATACATTAGCAGGTATGGGCATTGAAGCAGGCGATGTGGGCATCGACGAATCGACCGCTTTCTTTATCTCTGACGGAGTCCGTCAAGCACACCCACAATACAATTATGTCAGTGCCAAGGCGGTAACCGCAGGTTGCCGTATGATTAAATCAGCGCCTGAACTGAGCTTATTACAGCGTGCTAAAGACTTAACACTAGAAGTACACAAATCGGTCGCACGCATACTTCGAGAGGGCATTACCACTACCGAAGTTGAAGCTTTTATTAATGCTGCACACATTAAAGCCGGTATTCCAGCTGGCTCGTATTTTTGCATCGTATTATTCGGTGAAGACAGTGCTTATCCGCATGGGGTTAAATCCCCTAAAGCGCTAGACCTCAACGATACAGTATTGATTGATACGGGTTGTCAGCTATTTGGTTATAATTCTGACATCACCCGTACCTATGTTTATGGTGAGCCAAGTGCACGCCAACGTGAGCTATGGCAGTACGAGCAAGATGCGCAAATAGCCGCGTTTGATGCCGCTAACATTGGCGTGTCATGTGCAAGTGTTGATCGTGCAGCGCGCGATACTTTAGAAGCAGCAGGTTTTGGCCCTGGTTATAACGTACCCGGCTTGCCACACCGTACTGGTCATGGCATTGGTTTAGATATTCATGAATGGCCGTATTTAGTCCTTAACGATCACACTCCATTAGCTGTCGGTATGTGTTTTAGTAATGAACCTATGTTATGCGTACCGGGTGAGTTTGGTGTACGTCATGAAGACCATTTTTACATGACAGAGCAAGGCGCTGTTTGGTTTACCAAACCTGCTCACTCAATCGATGATCCGTTCGGTTACGAAGCGTAAGGCCGCTTTTTAGAGGCTAAAAAAAGCTCGAATGTTTGCACATTCGGGCTTTTTATTGTCTTTATACCGCTAATGATGCGATCTAGTCGATGCTGATAAGCTCTACATCAAAGATAAGTGTTGAACCGCCGCTAATTTTGCCGGCACTGCGATTACCGTAGGCCAATTCACTGGGAATAAAGAAGCGAGTTTTCTCACCAACAACCATAAGCTGTACCCCTTCAGTCCAACCCTTAATCACGCGGTTAAGTGGAAAGTCGATAGGTTCGCCACGCTCAACTGAACTATCAAATACAGTGCCATCGATAAGTGTGCCGTGGTAGTGAACCGTGACGGTATCACTCGCCTTTGGATGAACAGTGCCATCACCGGCGGCCAATACTTGATATTGCAGGCCTGAGGCGGTTGTTGATACGCCCTCTTTTAACTTGTTTTCAGCAAGAAAGGCATTGCCTAGTTCAATATTTTCTTTTGACACTTTTTGGTTATTCATTGAGGTAAAGAAGTAAAAAATCACGCCGGCAATGACGACTACCGCTAATATCATTTTCATATTAATTCACTTTGGTTGAGTTTGGTTGAGTTTGTTTGAGTTAAATTCAGCTTGATTGCAATCATATAGACTCGATACCCACAGGTAAATCTACAGTCGTTTAGAGCATGCGCTGGATCTGTTGAAAATGCTCAGCGCCCTGTGGCGTAAAGAGAACGATGTAGCTAACGCCAATGTTAAGCAGTATGGTTAGCCATAACAGCACTTTAAACGGGGTTTTAGCCGACTTATGCCTAAGAAGTTGCTGCGCAATCAGGGCGCCTGGCCAGCCACCAAGCAGGGAAAAAAGATGTAATGTCGTTTCCTTAACACGCCAGCGCTGTTGGCGTGCGGCGCGTTTATCCAGTGCATAGGCAATAAATGTCATACTAGACATTACGAGCATGTAGATAAGCGCGGTTAGCGGCAGTAAACCAAATTGATAAAGTACGATTGCGCTGATGATGGCAGTGATAGCAAATAGACTGACCATGCTTAATTTAGCGGAACGCTTAGCCATTTTTGTCGTGCCCGCGGCTTGCCCTATGATTTTAGCCATACTGACTTGCGACTTGCCCTTACTATTTTTAGTATTCTTGAAACTAATGATATCGCCGTTTTTAGGGCGTTGAACTTTTGATTTGAAACTGGATACATGTACAAAAATGTCATTACTGCTGTTGGCTTGGGTTATAAAACCAAAGCCTTTTGCATCATCCCATCGGGTCAGTACGCCTTGTTGCATGGTGTCCTCTTCTAGTTATCTATTTCAAGTTGCAGTGACTCTAAGTCTTTTAAAATGCGCACAAACTTTTGCCCAAAGTCGGTCACGTTATATTCGACTCGTGGTGGGATCTCTGGGTAGCTGACTTTCTGCAAAATACCAAATTCGATATTGCGTTTTAAGCACTGGTTCAAGACTTTTGTGGTTAAACCCTCTACCGATTTTACCATCTCGCCAGGACGATTGATGTCATCTTCCAGCAGCTGATAGACCGTTAGTGACCATTTACAGCCGACAATCGTCTCTACCATTCTTGCTGTTTTAGCTGGTCCAGATTTTCTTGAAATTAATTTTTCTTTTAGATTCATAAATATGTACCAAAAAGTACCTATGGTACTAATTTGTGCTTACTATTCAGACATATATTCATTGTTTAAGGTTACCACACTAAATCAGATGAGTGAGCCTTATGAGTAACAAGATGAATGATAAAAAACTAGCCATCGTAGTCGGTGGATCAAGCGGCATCGGTCTGGCAACGGCTAGGCTGCTGCTAAAGCAGGGGGCAGATGTGATTATCATCGGCAACAATGTAGATAAACTCAATATTGCCGCCGCGCAGCTATCAGCTTTGGGCACCGTAAGCACAATACAAGCTGACCTGCAGCAGGCGACCGATGTAGAGCGATTAGCCACAGCGTTAAGCACACTTGAGCGTAAAATAGATTACTTAGTGAATGCGGCAGGTTACTTCAACCCAAAACCCTTCTTAGCGCATTCCTCTGCTGACTACGATATTTACATGCAACTCAATAAAGCTCTGTTCCAAGTGTCGCAAGTGGTTGCGGGTAATATGCAGTTGCACGGTGGCGGCAGTATCGTCAATATAGGGTCTATGTGGGCTAAGCAAGCGGTTAAAGCCACGCCATCATCAGCATATTCAATGGCCAAAGCTGGATTACATGCACTGACACAACATATGGCGATGGAGCTGGCTGATAGCAATATCCGTGTGAATGCTGTTGCGCCAGCCGTGGTTAAAACACCTATCTATGCGGCGTTTATTAAGCCTGAAGAGTTGGACGAGGCTATCTCGGGATTCGATGCTTTTCACCCTATTGGTAGAGTCGGTACTGCAATTGATGTGGCGCAAACGATTGTGCATCTATTATCAGATCAAGCTGCGTGGGTGACTGGGGCTATTTGGGATGTCGATGGCGGCGTTATGGCAGGCCGTAATTAATCGTTATTTGAATAAAACGTTTAGGAGCTATTGATGTTAAATATGGACTTAAGTCAAAAAGTGGTTATTAAAACCCAAGAATCACCCTGGTTAGACAGTCCTTCTCCTACGGTATTTCGTAAGCCGCTTGAACGCGCTGCAGCAGAAAGTGGCCATACGACCAGCATCGTTAAATATCAAGCTGGTGCTCGCTTTAAGCGTCACTCCCACCCCTATGGTGAAGAGATTTTAGTGCTGGAGGGAGTTTTCTCTGATGAGGAGGGTGATTATCCAGCGGGCACCTATATTCGTAACCCACCGGGGAGCGCTCATGCACCGTATAGTGAAGATGGCTGTGTACTGCTGGTTAAGTTAAATCAGTTTGATAAACGTGATTTAAAGACCGTCAGGGTGAGCACTCAGACTCATGATTGGCGTCAAGGAATGGGCGGTTTACAGGTGATGCCTCTGCATGAGTTTGAGCATGAACATGTGGCATTGGTAAAATGGCCTGCCGGAGAGCGTTTTCAAGTACATCGTCATTTTGGCGGCGAGGAGATCTTTGTTATTAGCGGTGAGTTTAACGATGAGCATGGCACTTACCCGCAATACACTTGGTTGCGGAGCCCACATATGAGTGAGCATTTTCCTTTTGTTGAACAGGACACCATTATTTTTGTCAAAACGGGGCATCTCTACCTTGCAGAGTAAGTGTTAACTGTTCAGTGCTTAACATTTCTCGTCGGTACAACACTCTTCTTGCAGAAATGAAATTAGCCCGTCTAAGCAATCAAATTGAGGGATACAATGCAACACTCGTCCTTCTCTTTGCTGTTTCACGAGTCCCGCAGACATTAAGCTTGAGAGGTGATGTGACAAGGTTGAATTAGGGATCTGTAATGTTTCTTGCAGTTGCCCGACTGGTAAGCCTGCATATCCCGCTTTTACAAGACAGCGAAACAACGTCAATCTCGTTGGGTGTCCAAGTTCTTTTAGTGCTTTGGCCGCGACGTCAATGTTCATAAGCTCAATTCAGTTGGTTTACGCTAGACACTTGATTGAAGTGTCTATGTTTCGGTAATTACCGAAATAATAGCAGGATATACTCGGCCAATGAAGGGTTATTTCATTCGCCGGCGATTAAGGCGCGTTATTTTCTCGGTGGTTTCTCTGAGATCCATAATTTAATCGATCCCCGCACCACAACTACACCTTCTGTGTCGTAAGCCGTGACAGCGACTAACATATCACCCACAGCCCATTGCTCAGGCGTAACTTCTGCCACACAGGTGATGTCGCTACCCGCTTTAGCGGTGTAATCAACACTCATCCCCTTTGGGATCCAGCGTAAATGGTTTGGAATAGAGGCTTCGGCCATCGTGCCCATCGCCATCTCAAGGCCGTTACAGATCGCTATAACATGTACCGTTTTAATATGATTTTGAACTGATTTGCGTTTTTTAATGAGACAAACGCATTTATTCACTTTTAATTCACTAATAAAAGGGTTAACTGTACCGAAGTAAGGCGCCATTCGGCAGACCATGAGTGAAAATATCTTATTGCCAAAGGGCAATCGGGTCACACGCCTGTAGAGTGACATCACTTTTGTCGGCTTGTTGTTGTGGACTGAGTTGCTCATCTTCTTCCTTGTGAACCTTTACTGGTCGGATGAGATTAACATTGAATTAACATCAATTACTAGCGTCAGATTATATACAAAGGGAAATGGCAAACTTCATTTCCCTTTGTATGGGATTGAGACGTATAATTTTGCGGGTAATTAGTTTTGATTGAATTAGGGAATAAAGTGAATTATTTAAAGACCTACCTTAAAGGGATGGCAATGGGCGCAGCAGATGTTGTACCGGGTGTTTCGGGCGGTACTATCGCCTTTATTACAGGTATTTTAGATACCTTGCTAGAGAGTATTGGCAGGATCAGCCCCTCTTTGATTTCAATTATTAGAAAACAGGGTGTTAAAGCGGCTTTTTCACATATCAATGGGCCTTTTTTGGTCTGTGTTTTCGGTGGGATCCTAACCAGTATTTTTACCTTGGCGCGGCTAATTACTTATCTGCTGCATAACCACCCCATTCCTGTTTGGTCTTTCTTCTTTGGGCTTATCCTTATCTCAGTCGTACATATGCTCAAGCAGGTCAAAGGTGTTACAGCGGCAAGAGTGGTGTTATTTGGCCTAGGTTTTGTTATCGCATGGGGGATAACCATGCTAAAGCCTATTGCCCTTGAAATGACCTACTTAAATGTATTTTTTGGTGGCTGTATCGCGATTACAGCGATGATTTTACCGGGGATCTCAGGGAGCTTTATCTTATTGCTATTGGGGTTGTATACCTCGGTTATGGGCGCGGTGAAGAGTTTTGATATAGGCATTATAGTCACCTTTGCTGTAGGCGCCGTTATTGGGTTATTAAGCTTTAGCCGGGTGTTATCGCTATTGCTACGTAAATACCATGACGCAACGTTAGTGTTTTTAACCGGGTTAATGCTGGGGACGTTAGGTAAGATCTGGCCTTGGAAAGAGGTGCTCAGTTTTCGAGAAAACTCTAAAGGAGAGATGGTGCCGCTGGATGAACGTATCCTATCGCCATTGCAGTATGAACACCTAACGGGACAAGCGTCATTGCTTACCTATGCCGTTATCGCCATGTTAGCCGGTATCTTAGTGGTATGGGGTTTAGAACGCTTTGCTAATAAAGAACGTTAAGAAGGATTGTAAATAAAGAGCGCTAAGAATAAGGCTAACAAACTCAAATCTGCTTATTAATCAATAAAAACGCCAGCAATTAGCTGGCGTTTTTATTGCCAAAATTCAAAGGAGTGCCATACTGAATTTCACACTTGTACAAAAAAGTGATCCTTGTACAAGTATGCTGCGTAATGACTTCAAAATTAAGGGAGTAATATCATGAGCCATTTTAATTCAGACAAAATTCAAATCG
Source organism: Shewanella sp. GutDb-MelDb (assembly GCF_002836075.1). Taxonomy (NCBI): domain Bacteria; kingdom Pseudomonadati; phylum Pseudomonadota; class Gammaproteobacteria; order Alteromonadales; family Shewanellaceae; genus Shewanella; species Shewanella sp. GutDb-MelDb. The sequence continues at coordinate 49,218 of NZ_PJBM01000262.1, forward strand.
GGATTAGCGCCTGCTTACTTGGAGAGAAAGTCCGTTTCGACGGCGGACATAAAGCATCAGGCTATTGCCGCAAAGAGATAGCCCCTCATTTTGATTATGTCCCTGTATGCCCTGAAATGGCGATAGGTATGGGCGCGCCAAGAAAGTCGGTTCGACTTGAAAAAGACGGTGACGTTATTTATGTTAAAAGTGCCGATGGCTCAATTGATGTTACCGATAAACTAAATGAATTCAGCACAAAAAAAGTGGAACAACTTGGCTTTTTGGGGGGGTACATTCTGTGTGCTAAATCGCCAACGTGCGGTATGGAACGTGTGACGGAATACAAGCTCGGGACTAATAATGGCTGGAAATCAGGCATTGGCGTTTATGCGCGTAAGTTGATGGAACGTTACCCTCTATTACCTGTTGAGGAGGAGGGCAGGCTACATGATCTGGTTATTCGTGAGAATTTTTTCACTCGCGTTTACGCATATCATGATTGGCATTGCCTGCAGGCGTCTGGTTTTACTAAGAGTAATGTCTTAAATTTCCACGTGCGTTATAAATACATGCTAATGGCGCATAGTCCGAAACTGTATCGCGAGCTGGGACCGTTACTAGCGGATATGACCGGTGATTTAGAGAAAATTGCTGAAGAGTATTTCACTGGCTTTATGCAGATCCTTAAGATTAAAGCGACTCGAAAGAATCACACCAGTGCGCTACAGCACATGCAAGGCTACTTTAAAAAACACTTATCGAGTGCGCAGAAAGAGGAACTAGCTGAATCAATCTTAAAGTATAACCAAGGTTTGCAACCCATCTTGGTACCAATGACCTTGATTAACCATTATATCCGTGAGTTTCCAACGCCTTATATTGAGAATCAAGTCTATCTGAATCCGCATCCAGAAGAGCTTAAACTGCGTTACGCGTACTAAGTTAGCGGGCACAATTATGACTCAGGTTAAGCCTTTCATTGCGGAAGATAAGTGGCTCACTATAGGTGAAGCCGCTGACCGTACTGGGGTTAATCCAGTGACATTAAGAGCGTGGCAACGCCGTTATGGTTTAGTTGTCCCTAAGCGAACAGTAAAGGGGCACCGGCTTTATAGCCACGCACACTTAATGCAAATCGAAGAGATCCTTTATTGGCTCAATAAAGGGGTCTCTATTAGTAAAGTAAAACCCTTTCTTAAGGCTTCAGTTATCAAAGCGGCGGCCAAACCTCTGGCTAACAATACCTCGCTGAGTGCTGTTGAGATGAGTTTTTGGCAGGGAAATATCATCTTTCTGAATCAGTGCTGTATTGATTTTAATGCCACTGACTTACATAAAAAATTAAACGTATTAACAGCGCTCTACCCATTTAGCGTTTTAAAAACATGCCTTTACTGGCCCTGGTTAAGTGGACATGAAGCAACGATGGGAGAGCGAAAGGATGCTGCAAGTATTCAAGCTTGGCTCAGTAATGAATTGGCAGCCCATTTTTCGGCGCGGCGGTTGGCATTGCTACAAGAAGATAGCTTAGCCATGACGCTATTGGTCTGTATTGGCAAGGAACCCCATTGGAGTCCATTGATGTTTTCTGCTGAACTGAGTGCCTATAAAGTGAAACATCAACAGATTAATATTACCAAGGTTAGTGAGTTGGGGTTTATTGCTCAACGAATACCCTCGAGACAGATACTGCTGATCGCTCACCCCCAGTTTAATAATGTCGATACTCGAGAGTTTGAGCTGCTGATGCAATCCAACTTTGGCAGTATCAATCTGGTGGGGATCTATGCCAAAAGCGTGAATCAACGCTTGGGCCTAAGTCATCTCAGTATTAAAGACATTGTGGCTAAGGATGGGGTAGCGAATAGCATTGTTGATACCGATATCGAAATAATGACACCGAACAATGAGACAAGATTAAGTGGAAACAAGGATGACTAATTATGGCGGCTGAAAAGGTAAATACACTGGTTTGGTTTCGAAGCGATCTGCGGGTGCAAGATAACCAAACATTAATGGCGGCTTGCGAACATGCAGTAAGCAAGGGCCTGTTGCTGCGGGCTATTTTTATTGCTACGCCGCAGCAGTGGCTGCAACATGATGTAGCGCCAATTCAGTTGGACTTTATCGAACGGCAGCTAAATGAATTGGCTGTCGCTCTTGCCGCCCTTGGGATCCCGTTGGACGTTTATCACCTTAATACCTTTGACGATATTCCAGCATATCTAAAACAATATGTTGAGCAGTGGCAGGTCGATAGTGTATTTGCCAGCAGTGAGCCTGAGTTTAATGAGTGTCAGCGCGATCTCGCTGTCGCCGCAAAGGTGAATTTAAGCCTATATCAACAGCATTGCCTGTTAGCCCCATTGAGCGTGCTCAACTTAGCGGGAAAGATGTATAAGGTCTTTACCCCGTTTGGTAAAAAGTGGCGTGAAATAGCCAGATCTAAGCCAATACACACACTCGTTACTCCTAATGCAATCGCTGCGCCTATCAGGGTGACTGAGCCCGTTCGACTGCAGTGTGCAAAAGTGTGCAGCAAAGCTTGGGCTGTTGGAGAACATGCGGCGTTAGCCCAATTACGAGAATTCGCGTTAACTAAAGCGGCAGACTATAAGGCGTTTAGAGACTTTCCTGCAATTGATGGCACCAGCCAAATATCGGCCTATCTCGCTGTCGGCATTCTCAGTTCACGTCAATGCATTGTGGCCCTGCTCAGTCATTATCCCGATGCATTAGTCCACGATGAAAGCCCCGGCCGTTGCTGGCTAAATGAGATCATCTGGCGAGAGTTTTATCGTCACTTGCTGGTGGCCTTTCCTCTGCTTTCAAAAGCGCAGAACTTTAACCCATTAGCCGACAATATCGTTTGGCGAAATAATGAAACAGAGTTTAAAGCTTGGTGTGATGGCCGCACCGGATATCCACTGGTGGATGCGGCGATGCGCCAGCTAAATCAAACAGGTTGGATGCATAACCGTTTAAGGATGGTAGTCGCGAGCTTTCTGACTAAACATCTGCTGATTGATTGGCGCTGGGGCGAACGTTACTTCAGGCAGAAACTTATCGATGGTGACTTGGCCGCCAATAATGGTGGTTGGCAATGGTCTGCGGGCACAGGTTGTGACGCTCAACCCTATTTCAGAGTATTTAATCCGATTTCACAATGTGAAAAGTTTGATCCTACTGGTGAGTTTATTCGTAACTATCTACCAGAGCTTAAAGGTGTGGATTTGAAGTTAATTCATAAACTTAAAATACCGACCCAAGCGCAACTTTTTTCAGATAGTCACTATATTTGCCCGATCGTCGATCACAAACTTGCCCGTGAGCGAGCGTTAAAAGAGTTGGCTGCGATGAAACGCGGTAACAACCCAGTGGCAGCGATAGATTTAGATAAGGAGATTTTCGGATGACAATCACTGCAGATACAACCATGGAAGTTTCGGTCGCCGCAATGAGCGCCGTCAATAATAGCGCTAATGCGATATTAGACAGCCAACAAGCCAGTGTCGATATCCTGTCTCAAGAGATTATTGAGCGCTTTGTCTCTGTCTATCAACAGCTCAATAAAGACAACCTAGGGTTACTTGGTGATATCTACTCGGAAGACATTTGTTTTATTGATCCACTGCATAAAATTGCTGGGTTAACCGCACTAACAAGTTACTTTGAAACGCTTTATCAAAATGTTGAATCGATAGATTTTGTTATACATCAAGTGGTGCGAGATGACGGTGCTGCAGCATTAAAATGGACCATGAACTTAGTTCACCCTAAGCTGAATGCGGGTAACGGCATTAGCGTTGATGGCATGAGTTTACTGATGTTTACCGATAAAATTCATCATCATCAAGACTATTTTGATCTCGGTGCAATGCTTTATGAACAGCTGCCTATCGTTGGTGGATTAATTGGTTTTATCAAGTCAAAGGTGGCTAAATGACCACTCTGACAGAGGCAACCCAAACACAAAAAAGCGTGCTGATCACAGGTGCGAGTTCAGGCATAGGCTTGCAACTGGCTCATGACTATTTAGCGCAAGGCTGGCAAGTCTATGCCTGTGGCCGTAATGAGCAAGGGCTAGCCACGCTTGCTGGCGCAAAGAAGCTGTTATTTGATATTAATGATACTGACGCCATCGGCGTACAAGCCGACTTGATAAAAGCAGATAAAATGCAGCTCGACTTAGTCATCTTGAATGCAGGGACCTGTGAGTATGTTGATGATGCTATCCATTTTGACGGCCAGTTATTCGAGCGAGTCATTCGCACCAATGTGATCTCTATGGGGCACTGTTTAGCGGCTTTTATACCCTTAATTAAAACGGGAGGGCGTATTGGCTTAATGGGCTCCAGTGCGGTATATCTGCCATTTCCAAGGGCTGAGGCATATGGTGCATCAAAGGCGGCAGTGCAATATTTGGCCAGTAGTTTGTCGCTGGATCTAAAGCCTCATGGCATTGGCGTGAGTGTTATTTGCCCTGGGTTTGTAAAGACCCCACTCACTGATAAAAATAATTTTGCGATGCCAATGCAGCAAACGCCTATTCAAGCGTCAGTAGCAATAAGACAAGGTCTTGATAAAGGCCGTCAAGAGATACACTTTCCACGTCGCTTTACCCTCATTTTAAAATTTATATCCTTGTTGCCCCGCGGTATTTGGCAAAAAATGGTCCAGCCAAGTCAAGCATCAGCTGTGGAACAAGTGACTGAGCCTGAGGCTAACCCGCATTCAAATAAGCCGACAGATAATAGGAAGGTGCGCTAATGGAATCTGCAGCAAACCGCAATAAACGCAAAAAAATTGCCATTGTTGGATCGGGTATTTCAGGTCTTACGTGTGGGTATATTTTATCGCAGAAGCACGATGTCATTGTTTTTGAAGCTAATGATTATATTGGTGGGCATACCGCGACTGTCGATGTCGATATGGATGGCAAACGCTATGCTATCGATACTGGTTTTATCGTGTTTAATGATCGCACCTATCCGCGATTCGAACAGTTACTGGCTCGCCTTGAGGTTAAGGCAATAGCCACAGAAATGAGTTTCAGCGTACACAACTCGCTGACTAAACTTGAATATAATGGCAACACCCTGTCTAGCCTTTTTGCGCAGAAGCGCAATCTATTCCGCCCTCGTTTTTGGCTGTTTATTAGAGAGATTTTACGGTTTAACAAGTTATGTAAGCAAGCATACTCAGACGACCATTATGCTTATCAAACATTAGGTGAATTACTCGATAAAGAGCGTTTTAGTGAGTTCTTCAGTTTGCATTACATACTGCCTATGGGCGCGGCTATTTGGTCATCGAGCATAGAGGATGTGAAAGCCTTTTCGCTACGATTCTTTATTCAGTTCTTTCAGAATCATGGCTTGTTAAATATTGCCGACAGACCGCAATGGTATGTACTTGAAGGCGGATCTCGTAGCTATATTGCTGACTTAACCGCCCCTTTTGCCTCCTCTATTCATTTGAATAGCCCTGTTAATGCGATTGAACGCAATGATGCAGGCGTGAAAATTAAGGTCAACGATCAGTGGTTGCAATTCGATGAGGTGATCTTAGCCTGTCATAGCGATCAAGCGTTGGCGATGCTAAGTGATGCCAGCGAGGATGAACAACAAGTATTGAGTAAACTGACTTATCAAAATAATGAAGTGGTTTTGCACTGTGATGAGTCTTTATTACCAAAGCGTAAGGCCGCTTGGGCAAGTTGGAATTATCGCTTAGATGGTGATACCAAGAAGCAAGCCTCAGTGACTTACAATATGAACATATTGCAGTGTCTACCTAGCGATGCGCCCACCTTTTGCGTCACCTTGAACCAGTCGGAGCTAATTGATACAAACAAAATAGTGCGCAGCTTTAATTATTCACACCCGGTATTTAATGAACAAACCTTGCTAGCTCAATCTCAAAAGTCATTGATCTCAGGCGTTAATCATACTCATTTTGCTGGTGCTTACTGGTATAACGGCTTTCATGAAGATGGCGTTCACAGCGCATTTGATGTGTGTGAAGCATTTGGGCTACGCCTATGAATATCCAGCTAAATAGCGGTATATATAAAGGAGATGTTAAGCATCGACGTTATAGTCCACGCAAACATAATTTTGATTATGAAATAGCAATGTTGGTGCTCGATCTTGACGAGCTGAACGTGATCGAACAGATGAGTTGGTTATTTTCAACCACAGGTTTTGCACCACTGATGTTTAATCAAAAAGATTATCTAAATGAACAGGTAAAGACTTCTGACTCCGCTATTATCGCGGATAACCTCAAAGCAAGAGTGTTGAATAAAGTCGATGAGTTAGGCGGCGATATTGAGTGTGAACGAGTGCTTTTTGTGGGTCAGGTAAGGCACTTTGGCATCTATTTTAGCCCGATTAATTGTTTCTTTTGCTACCAAGGTAGCGACGTCAGATACATGTTGGCTGAAGTCAGTAATACGCCGTGGAATCAACGTCATTACTACCTTGTTGATCTTAATAATCCGCAGCCCAGTGATAAGGCGTTTCATGTGTCACCCTTTATGGACTTAAACATGAAATACATATGGCGCATAGAGCCGCCATCTTCGTCTGTCAAAGTCGGGATTGAGAACCGAAGTACGCAAAAATTATTTGATGTTAACTTGTGTCTATTTCGACGGGAAATGAGCCACCATAGTTTACGCACAATGCTGCTGCAGTTCCCCTTTATGACACTCAAAATAGTGCAAGGGATCTATTGGCAAGCACTGAAACTATTTATAAAGCGCGTGCCTTTTATTGGGCATCCAGACAAGTCAGCGGAGAGATAATAATGGACAATACTGTAACCAAGAAAAGTCTGACTAGCGCAGCTTTACCCGATAGCTTAGCGAGAAAGTTATTGCTAAGCGTATTACCAGGGCTAGCCGATGGTCACTTAAGTTTGATCGACGGCGATAATAGCTATGAGTTCGGCAGCAAGGATTCAGATCTACATGCAACGTTAATCGTCAAGCATCCCCGTTTCTATCGGCAGATCTTGTTGTCTGGTTCTATTGGTGCGGGTGAAGCCTACATTCAAAACGACTGGACCAGTCCCGATCTCACCAAGGTGGTACAGATCTTTGCCAAAAATTTGCCGTTGCTGGATAAATTAGAGCAGAAGTTATCTTGGTTGACCACACCTTTTAGCAGAGTCGCTCATCTGTTCAAGCGTAATACACAAGCAGGCTCAAAGAAGAATATTTTGGCCCATTACGACTTAGGCAATGACATGTACCAAGCCTTTCTTGATAAAGAAATGCTGTATTCAAGTGCGTTGTATCCGCATGCTGACGCTTCATTAGAGGAAGCACAGCAACATAAACTTAAGACTATTTGTGAGCGACTCGACTTGAAAGCTGGGCAAACGCTGCTTGAGGTCGGCACTGGTTGGGGAGCCCTCGCCATTTATGCTGCTAAGCACTACGGCGTGAAAGTGACAACGACAACCATTTCAGATGCCCAGTTTGAATATGCAGTAGCGCGAGTGATACAGGAAGGGTTAACGGACAGTGTCACCTTGCTTAAAGACGACTACCGGATCTTAACCGGAGAGTATGATCGCGTGGTTTCTATTGAGATGATTGAGGCGGTAGGGCATGAGTACTTACCCGGATTCTTTAAGAAACTACAAGCACTGTTAAAGCCCAATGGACGCCTATTAATTCAAGCGATCACCATCGTCGATCAGCGCTATAACAGTTATCGCAAGAGTGTTGATTTTATTCAGCGCTATATTTTCCCTGGCGGCTGTTTACCGTCTGTAACGCGCATGACCAATGAACTGACTAAACACACTGATTTTGTCACTTGGTCAGTGGATGATATGGGCTTGGACTATGCTAAAACCGTCAAGGACTGGCAGGACAATTTCGACGCTGCGTTACCAAAAATTAAGGCGCTAGGTTATGGCGATGATTTTATCCGTATGTGGAAATTCTACCTAAGTTATTGTGAAGGTGGCTTCCTTGAACGCACCACCAGTGCAGTTCACCTAGTCGCGGTTAGACCGCAATATCGCCCTACGCAGCAACAGGGTTAATATGTTTCAGGTTTGGGTCGATAAGTTAGCATCGCAATATTTAACGGTCGTTAATTTGCTAATGTTCCAATGTGTGTGGTGGTTATCTATTTTGTACCAAAATAGCGCATTGGGACTTAGCTTAGGTTTGTTGTTGTTTCATTTCATCTTATCAAGCCGGATGCAGCTTGATTTCATGCTAATGCTGAAAGTGGTGCTGTTGGGGATCGCTGTTGATTCTGGGTTGATCTTTAGCGGTGTTTTTCATTTTAGTGAGACACCTTACTGGCTCATATTACTTTGGTGTCACTTTGCTATCAGTCTAGGTTACAGTTTGGCGTTTACTCAAAAACTACCATGGTATATCAATGCTTTACTCGGAGGCGTGTTTGGCTGTATCAGCTATTTAGCCGGAGCGCGCTTTGATGCCGTTCACCTGCCGCTGGAGTATTTAAGCAGTGCAATGATCTTGTTTGCCATCTGGATCGTAATATTCCCTATATTCGTCAATATCAGCAGGCGAATGCTCAAGGATTAACGCCCCGTTTGTTCTCTGGATGATTTTATAGGAATGGTTAACATGGGTTATTCTGTTGTAAATCGCACTATCTTATTGACCGTCTTCATGTTTAGCGCTGCTTGCCTTGCGCAAGAGGGGCCGGTTGAGGAGCTGACTGACACCATTCCTCCTAATCCCACGCCAGATTTACCCTCTACAGTAGACGCTCAAGTTGAGCAGAGTTTTGCAGCCAGTGTTGCATCATTTCAAGAAGTGGGGCGAGGCGAGATGCAGTGGTGGTGGTTTACACTTTACCGAGCAAGGTTACTGACGCCTGATGGCGCTTATAGGCAAGGGCAGTATCCGCTAGTATTAGACATTGAGTACTACCAAGATATCCCTAGTTCACGTTTGCTCGAAGCAACGTTAGATCAATGGCAGCATCTCGGCCTAGACGACAACCGTCAGCTGCTGTGGCAAACCACTCTTAGTGAGCTTTGGCCTGATGTTACAGAAGGTGACAAGTTGAGCCTTAAGGTGATGAGTCCGCAAGTTAGCCAATTTTATTTCAACGGAAAACCACTGTCCAAGGCGATGCCTGCAGGTTTTAGTGACGACTTCTTATCGATTTGGTTGTCGGATCAAACCAGTCGCCCAGACCTTAGAAAACAGTTACTCGGGGAGGTCGCATGCGATTGTTAAGCAAACAGAAAGACATCAGATTTTTGGCTATCGCGTCATTTAGGGTTTTGTTTACCCTGTGCGTCGCACTATTACTTAATGCGTGCACCAGTCGCGATATTGAAGATTACCAAGATAGCACTCCAAACTTGGATTTAAAGCAGTTTTTTGATGGTTCGCTAACGGCCCACGGTGTGGTTGAGGATTTTAGTGGCCATGTTGTACGGCGTTTCACCGTCAAAATGTTTGCCCGCTGGGACGGTGATAACGGCGAGATAAAAGAGTGGTTTATCTATGATGACGGCGAGAAGCAAACTCGCATTTGGAATATCGTTAGCTTAGGTGAGGGCAACTATTCTGGTGGGGCAAATGATATTTTAGGTGATGCCACTGGCCGCGCTGTTGGCATGGCACTGCAGTGGGAGTATGAAATGTTATTGCCCGTTGATGACAGTGAATATCAAGTACGCTTCGATGATTGGATGTATCTAGTAGATGAAAATACCATTATCAATCGCAGCGATATTATCAAGTTTGGCATTACCATGGCACAAGTCACGTTGGTTATCACCAAGCAACCAACGGCAGATTTTTCCGATTTGACCATAGCAGTGGATTGAGCCGACCTGAATAATAGTAAGAAATCGCATTTACTATCAGCCAATAATTCATGTAGGGTAACCGTTAGGGTATTCAACTGAACTCTTAATTAGAAAGCCTTAATGACGAACTCTTAATTACGGACTCAAGGTTATAAGTTTAAGTTATTAAAAAGGAATTGTTAATGAAATTTGTCGCTATTTTATCAGCGCTTTTTGTATTGTCGGCCTGTGGTTCCAATGCCAGTTATTCTGTCTCAGCCAGTTCTGATGACGACGTGATGAGTTCAAGGCAGGCGCCTATGGTAAATGATAGTACGCCTATCATTAATGACGAACTGACCAAAGAAGCGGAAGAGAAAGAGAGAAAATAGGCAAAAAGTCAATCGAGCGTAAATCAAATTTACGCTCTCAAGCTCGCAATCGTTAAGATGTTTTACGGCTATTATCGACCTGCTTTTTATCATAATACTCAAACGGGAACATATTTCTGATCCTTTGAGTGACGTCATCGCCGACATTCGCCGACACATGCAGCCTGACTCCACCGAGCTTTTCCGCTCTAACGGTGCAAGTGAGCTTGTTAGATTTAGCGATAGCGCGACACTCTTTTTCAAACTTTTCTGGGATCTTACCTTTGTGGGAGCTGAGTCGGCCCTCTTTAAAGTGCATCTCAAATACAGTTAATCCTTTCTTACCGCTGAAAATCAATTTGTAGACCAAAAAAATACCGAGAGCAATAACAGCGATTTTAACTAGTGTTGGCGTCATATTTATTCCTTTTGCTTTAATCCAATTTTTAAACCTTGAGCCTTAAGGCTAAGATACTCTGGCTGGTCATTTTTTTAAAGTAGCCAGAGCACAGTTTGCCAAGATTTGTAATCTTTCGATCACTAGGATCTACTTTAGTGTAGTCAAGGGATTTAGTGTGTCGGTCTATTTTCTGTAAAGGATGAAAAAGTATGATCGCTTCAAACATACAAGGGTGATCGGTGTTGTGTCAGTAGTAGGCTGACCTAATAGATAATCAAACGCGGGTTTTTCAGAACGCAGTGAGGAACATGCTAATTTAAGTAAGTATTAGTGCAAGGTTAGTTAACTGCTCTGCAATGGCGAGGCTATTTTAATACCCAAGTTAAGGTCATCACTCTGAGCTTTGGTGAATGTCGCATAAAAAAACCGCCATTAGGCGGTTTTTATAGGGAGGGGATCAGGTTCGCAACAACGGGCTTAGAAAGCGTAACTTGCTGATGCTAAAACAGTACCGTCATTTCTCCAAGGCTCTGAAGAGTCGATGATATTTTCGCTGCTTAGGTTAGTGTCTAGCCAGGCTACAGACAACGCCACGCCGCCCAACTCTGTCGAGACGCCAATAGAATAATCAGCATAGTTTTCGCCCCAATCATAGTCAGCACCGTCACCATAGCTATAACCTACGTGAGCATCAATACTCCAGTTTTCAGCAATTTCATAAGAGTAGTTTAGCTCGGTATAGTTAAGTGATATGTCTTTATTGGAGTAGTCGTTGGTGTACCACTGCGCTAGATGAAAATCAGCAAAGTAAAGACCCACAGAGGCTTCTAAATACTGTGTGCTTTCATCTTGTCCTGGATAAGTGTAGTAAGTCAAAGTGACATCGTATTCTACGGCATCATCTTCGCCAAAAGCGCCAGCGTAGCCCGCATAGATATCGATTTCGACATCAGCATCATAACTGTCATCATCTACGTTACTTGCCCAAGCACCTAAAAATAGGCCGTTGTCCATGCTGAAATCGACGCTGCCTTGCACGGCAAAGTCACCGGCGGTTTGTGACACACCGCGAAAGCGATAATCATTGGTGACGCCAATTTCGCCTGACACTTCAGCTTGGGCTAGAGGTGCAATTAGCGCTGTTGATAAGGTAAGACCGACAACTAGGGCAATCCGTTTTTTATTGAATTTTTTATACACGGTAGTTTCTCCATTTACTATGTTGACTTAGATGCTCTATTTTTATGTTTTAAGCATCTTTCGGTTTGCCAAACAGCAGCGTTAGCTACGACCTCATGGCTAAATAATGATTTCACATTCCTTTACTGCTGATTAGGCTCGAAAATCACATATACTTTACGGCAGCTCTCAAGTACCTCCCAAGTACCTTTAAACCCGGCTGGGATCACAAATCTATCACCCGTTCTAACGGTCATTTGAGTACCGTTACTGTCAGTGATAACACTGGCACCCGATAGAATTTCACAATATTCATGTTCGCTATAAGCAACTTTCCAGCGACCTATATCACCCTGCCAAACACCGACATGGAATTGATCGCAGTCACTTGAGTAATGATTCTGTAAGTGCTGCTCAGGGTCGCCCTGCAATACTTTTTCGGCACTGAGTTTGTAACGTTCAACAGCAGTATTGATCGCTGCAAAATTAATGATTGAGTCGATACCTATGGTCATTGAACTGTCCATTTTATTCCTATATTCAAATAGCAAATGCGCAGCGTTAACTGCGCATCTAGGGGCTATTTCATCGTTGGCATTACAAACTCAGCTTTTGATTGCTTGCTTGGCTGAGGCCAGCGCGCGGTAATCGCTTTGCGCTTGGTGTAAAAGCGGACTCCATCTGGACCATGCATATGCAAAGGACCAAATAGCGAACGTTTCCAACCGCCAAAACTATGGAACGCCATCGGTACAGGGATAGGGACATTGACGCCGACCATACCCACTTGTACGTGGTGACAGAAATGGCGCGCCGCTTCACCGCTTTGGGTAAAGATCGCAGTGCCGTTACCAAACTCATGGTCGTTGATGAGTTGCAGCGCTTCGGCGTAATCTTTGACGCGCACAATGGCGAGTACAGGGCCAAAAATCTCTTCTTTGTAGATAGTCATTTCTGGTGTGACATGGTCAAATAAGCAGCCACCTAAGAAGTAGCCTTGTTCATGATCCGTCACTGTTAGCTGACGACCATCGGCGAGTAACTTGGCGCCTTCGTTCACGCCCGTTTCAATATAGTTAGTGACTTTCTCTAAATGCTGAGCAGAGATAAGTGGTCCCATGTCCATCTCAGGGGTGACACCGTTGCCGACTTTTAGCGACTTGATTTGAGGCAATAGTTTTTCGACTAAAGCATCACCTGAATCACCCACTGCCAGTACCACAGATATCGCCATACAACGCTCGCCAGCACTGCCGTATGCAGCGCCCATTAGTGAGCCAACGGCCTGATCTAAATCAGCATCTGGCATCAGCACCATATGGTTTTTAGCCCCGCCCAATGCTTGGACGCGTTTACCGTGTGCCGATGCCGTTGCGTAAATATATTCCGCAATTGGGGTGGAGCCGACAAAGCTAATAGCATGTACATCTTTATGGGTGAGTAGCGTATCTACCGCTTCTTTGTCACCGTTAACAACGTTGAATACACCATCTGGTAAGCCCGCTTCGGTAAGGAGTTCAGCCATACGCATGACTGAGCTTGGATCTTTTTCAGACGGCTTCATGATAAAGCTATTACCGCAGGCAATTGCGATAGGGAACATCCACATTGGCACCATCACCGGGAAGTTAAACGGGGCAATACCCGCTACCACGCCCAATGATTGATTGAGTGTCCAAGCATCAACGCCACCGCCAACTTGCTCGGTATGTTCGCCTTTGAGTAGATGAGGAATACCACAGGCAAACTCAACCACTTCAAGACCACGAATAATTTCACCTTTGGCATCATCAAGCACTTTTCCGTGTTCGCGGGTGATAAGTTCGGCCATCTGATCCATATTGGCTTCGACTAACGCCTTGAACTTAAACAGGACGCGCGCCCGGTTTAGCGGGGTGACTTTAGACCAAGACTCATGGGCCTTTTTTGCTATTTCAATTGCATCTACAACATCCGCTGCGCTGGCTAAAGAAACGGTAGCGCGTTGCTCTCCCGTTGCGGGTTCAAAAATCGCTTGTGTACGTTGGCTAGGCGATGTGTGGCCGCCATTAATGTAATGGTTAATCGTGTGCATAGCGCAAAATCCTAATGTTATTCCCTGCTGGGAACCAAGGGTGTTAATGAGTGTTAATGGATCCGCCTATGACATCAGTCGCGCAAACTGGCGCGACAACATGCAATAGGCACAGAGATTAACCGACAGCGGTAATCGCATCCGATAAGGTGTTAATGATGGTATCGATCTGGTGTTTATCGATAATTAAAGGTGGGGAGATCGCAATGATATCGCCAGTCGCGCGCACTAATGTGCCATTATCAAAGCAATGCTCAAATATACCGAAGCCTCGCTTACCTGCGCCTTTGTCACTGGGAGAAAACTGAATGCCGCCGACTAAGCCTATGTTACGAATATCGATAACATTCGGTAAGCCTTTTAAGCTATGCACCGCATCTTCAAAGTAGCCTTCAAGCTCGCGGCTACGTTCAAATAGTTTTTCATTTTCGTAGATATTAAGAGTGGCAATAGCTGCGGCTGCCGCAACGGGGTGACCGGAATAGGTGTAACCATGAAACAGTTCAATGGCATTTTCAGGTCCCTGCATACAGGCGTCGTAAATATTGTCATCAATCAGTACCGCCCCCATAGGGATCGCACCATTATTGAGTGCTTTAGCTGTGGTGATCATATCGGGAGTCACACCCCAACGTTGGCTAGCAAATGCATCGCCCACCCGGCCAAAGCCGGTAATCACTTCATCGAAAATTAATAAGATGCCGTACTTTTTAGTGATTTCTCGTAGTTTTTTCAGATAGCCTTCTGGTGGCAAGATAACGCCAGCAGAGCCTGACATAGGTTCAACAATCACAGCCGCGATATTCTCTGCGCCATGAAGCGCAACAAGCTGTTCAAGTGCTTCTGCTTTTTCAGCACCGGTTTTAGGCATACCGCGACAAAACGCGTTTTCTTTCATGTCTAATGTGTGCGGAAGGTGATCAACACCTTGTAGTAACTGTTGGCTAAATGTCTTACGATTATTCCCAATACCGCCCACTGAAATACCCCCAAAGCCTACGCCATGATAGCCAAGCTCACGGCCGATAAAGCGCGTTCGAGTTGCCTGACCATTGGCACGGTGATAGGTGAGTGCGATTTTAAGTGCGCTATCGACAGATTCAGAACCTGAGTTAGTAAAGAAAACTTTATTAAGACCTTCAGGGCTTATCTGCGCTAGGCGTTCAGCGAGTTCAAATGCAAGTGGGTGTCCCATCTGAAAGGAGGGGGCGAAGTCCAGTTGGTGGATCTGTTTAGACACCGCTTCTGAGATCTCTTTGCGTCCATGACCGGCATTGCAGCACCATAATCCTGCAGTGCCATCTAATATGGGGCGACCAGCGGTGTCTCTATAATACATACCTTCGGCTTGGGCCAACATTCGTGGATTAGACTTAAATTGTCTATTGGCCGTAAAAGGCATCCAGTAATTTGATAAAGACGGTGTTTCGCTGTGATGTTGCGTCTGTGAATCTGCCATATCATCTACCTTGATTCAGTTTAATTATTGTTGTTTTTTTGTATCTGTTGCTTTTTTAATCAAGCGGTTGATATTTGCTATGCTATGTCAGAAATAATGAACATGAAAGCTTTTTGTGCATTTATTTATAGCAAAAGTGAACTTTTTGTAAAATATATTGAAACTTAGGCGTCATTAAGCGTAATCTTGGGCAACACCTTACTGCGGGAATTTGCTATTTATAGGCAAAATTACCGTATTGAAAACAATTCTAATAATTAAATTCAGTGTTAAGAGGCCTTCATGAGCACACCAGAAAATCGCAGTCAGTGGCAAACACTCGCAGATACAATGTCAATTAACGGCGCAGCATTTATTGCGGGTGATTACGTTGAATCACAGTCTAAAGAGACCTTTGATTGCATCAGTCCTATCGACGGTAAAGTACTGGCTAAAGTGGCTAGTTGTGATGAGGCTGACGCCAATATTGCAGTTAGCAATGCCAGAGAAACATTTGAAAGTGGTGTGTGGGCGCATCTTCCTCCTGTAAAACGTAAGCAGATAATGATTCGTTTTGCTGATTTGCTAGATGAAAATATTGATGAGCTGGCCCTGCTTGAAACCTTAGATATGGGTAAACCAATTCAGTATTCTCGCGCTGTCGATGTTGCTGGCGCAGCTCGCTCTATTCGCTGGTCTGGCGAAGCTATCGATAAGGTTTATGATGAAATAGCACCCACTGCACATAATGAGATCGGTATGATCACCCGTGAAGCTGTTGGTGTGGTTGCCGCGATTGTCCCTTGGAATTTTCCGCTATTAATGGCGTGCTGGAAACTTGGGCCTGCATTGGCAACGGGTAATAGTGTGATATTAAAGCCATCAGAAAAGTCACCTTTAACCGCTATTCGTATCGCGCAAATCGCCATCGAAGCCGGTATTCCTAAAGGTGTACTCAACGTACTGCCAGGTTTTGGTCACACTGTCGGCAAAGCACTGGCACTGCATATGGATGTCGATACCTTAGTGTTTACTGGTTCAACCAAGATTGCTAAACAGTTAATGGTCTATGCGGGTGAGTCGAACATGAAACGTGTTTGGCTAGAAGCGGGCGGCAAGAGCCCTAATATTGTGTTTAACGACACCCCAGATCTAAAGAAAGCGGCCCAAGCCGCGGCAGCTGCGATAGCCTTTAATCAAGGTGAAGTGTGTACTGCAGGTTCTCGCTTGTTAGTTGAAGCGGGCGTAAAAGATGAGCTTATCGGACTGATTGCTGAAGAGTTACAAAGCTGGCAGCCGGGTCATCCATTAGATCCAAACACCACATCAGGTGCAGTGGTCGATAAGCAGCAGCTTGATAACGTATTGGGTTACATTCAATCCGGTAAAGATGAAGGCGCTACGCTCAACTTTGGTGGTCGCCAAGTGATGCAAGATTCAGGTGGCGTCTATATTGAACCGACTATCTTCTCGGACGTTGATAATAAGATGATTATCGCCAAAGAGGAGATTTTTGGTCCAGTGTTATCGGTGATCACTTTTGAGGGAATGGAGCAAGCGATTGCCATTGCTAACGACAGTATCTATGGCTTAGCTGCTGGCGTTTGGACGGCAGATATCAACAAAGCCCATAAGACCGCCAAAGCGTTGCGCAGTGGCATGGTGTGGATTAACCATTACGATGGCGGTGATATGACAGCGCCTTTCGGTGGCTATAAACAGTCGGGTAATGGTCGTGATAAGTCACTGCATGCTTTTGACAAATACACCGAAATCAAAGCCACTTGGATTTCGCTAGATTAAACTTTTGTAGTCATTAGCTTTGTCATAAGCCAGTCATTTTTATGACTGGCTTTTTTGTTGTTGTGGCAGAAGTTTCAGCATGTGTATCTAGCGGCGATAATTGGAAGCATAGCTAAGAAAGGTAATTTCAATCATCATTGATGACTCTGTCGTAAATACGGCCTTACGGCCGAGAAAGTCGTGGCGCTTCGCCCATACCCCTTTGGATTGGGTGTTATTCGTTAGCGAGAAGGTATGTGCTTAGATTTGTGTCTTTAAATTAGAAGCTCAAATGCCTAGAGTTTGTGTCTTTCTACCTACTGCTGATTTGACTCTTTTTTCCTAAAGCCCGTTTCACCTTGGATCATCATGGAAACACTGCAGCCTGTTACGGTCGAGCTTAACGGTGCTCCATGAGTGTTAATCGATTAAATAGCCAAAATAGCGCTTCAAATCATCGGTACTGAGGTTCTCAGGGCTGGAGTCAAAGTTAGCCGCGATACGCCTGACTGCACGACTATATGCATTGATGGTAGAGGGTCGCTTGCCTTGCAGAGTTAAGTTGGTAAGATGTTGTTGATAAAGAGAGTCAAAGCGTTGCTGTTGGATATGTTCATGACAATACTCTTAGTGTAAGTGGCCTGGTAAGGCCTGTAATAGTCAGTATTTAGTATGAAAAAAATAGTGCGTGCTTTGTTTTTCCGCCGGAAATCGCTTCGTTAAATAAATTGCTTAAATGGACGCTAAAACAGTTGATTTCGCTTCGCTACATATTTATAAACAACAGTTCTGTCCCGCTTAATGCAACGTTATTTTTATAAGGATAATCAATGCAAGATTCATTAAAAATTTTAGAAACTGTAAATAACTTTTATTCACAGTCTTTTAATCAATCAATTAATTAACATAACTGTTGCTGTGTTGGCGTTTGCCGGGATTGTACTTCCTATATTAATGACTATTTATCAAAAAAGATTATTTAAATTAGATCATGAAGTAATTGAAAACTCTTTAACTAAAAAAATGAATGAGAGGATTGAAAGTGCAGTAGAAGAAATACGTACAGAATATGAAGAAAAAGAAAAATATTTTGAATCTCAAATTGCAAAAATGAAAGTAGAATTACATAAAGAAGTTGATAAAGCTAAAGGTGGGATTGGCCATGTTTCAGGGTATAGTGACCTAAACCAAAATTATTATCTTCGTGCTTTCGATAGTTTTGTAGGGGCTTCCTTCTCCTACATTAAAGGAGAAGATAATTTAAATTTACGTCGTGTTACTAATATGATGAGTGATAATTGTTTACCTAACCTTAATAAAAAGGATATTGAGCATAATGACGACATATTTAAACACTTTGAAGAGGTTATCGAAAAGCTTACTGAATACAATTCTGAAGGTATATTTACTGATCAGCTACGTTCTTTAAAGTATCAATTTTCCCAATGTAAAAAGCGCGAGCTAGTGGTTAAGGATGCGGCGTAAGCATAACAAATAAGGCGAAGCCGTGACCTATCCTTATTTGTTGAACAAGCCTGAGGTTTATAAACATTCTGTATTATGCAAATGATAGAACGAGAGCAGGTTCTGTTTGAGGAGATGTTTCAGGGGATCTATTTTGATAGTTATGATGATCCCTTAGCCTTGCGGTTGTGAACTAATTATTTCTATATCAGCACGTTAGAGGTTTATTGACTCTTCTTTAGTTAATGCACCAGTTCCTTTACAAACAGCTTTATACTTCCAGCGCTAGACTGTGATCATTAAGCTTGTCGGTCGACAGTTTCCTAAGCAACTTTGGTAACTTCGATAGCCGATGGGGAGCGAATGCTATTTACTAGCTTTTAAGGGGCTTGGGATTTTGGTTTTTAAGTTGAAAACTCAAATGCCAAATAATTGTGCTTTTCGAAACCAGTGTAGATGCGGCTGAGGCCGTTGAAAACAAGGCCAATTCTGTTCCAGACAGAATTTGGCATTTCCTCCGTCCTTGGAGGTTAGACGTGCTTGCAGCGAGCCTCAGTTGCGTCTGCACATACGTTGCCGCAGGCAATTGGAACCACAAATACATCAAGTAGCGCCTTAATTTTAAGAAAAGTCAAAGTCGTGGCATTATGTTTTTCAAGATTAATCTGGCTAACTCATCGGCTAACTCCCAGTGAAGCAAATAATGAGTTAGCCCCACAAAAACATAACCACTAACCTTATGGCGTGACGATATTAAACACCCCTTTAGGCTTGTCGAGTTTGGAGAAAAAACTGGCTAAATCTATTTTACTGCCCTCAATCTCCAAATCGTCCGAGAACAACACATCTGACACTCCTGCGCTGCCAATAATCAGGTCGATAAACAGTTCGTGACTGATGTTGAGTGTGGCATTAGCGGTGGCTGACTTGGGGGCTAGTTTGTGGTGTAACACTGCATTTTTCAGCGTCAGTACGTAGTTCTTATCCAGATCGGTGAAGTTGATATTAAGCTCAAACTCTTCGCCAAACGCCTCTGGGCCAATCACCCTTGATGCCATTGATTGCAGGAAGTTTTCCACGGGTGAACGCAGTAAAATCTGTTTCATTGACGCTAAATCGATGCCCTTTTCTGGGCTACCGTGGCGTAGTTCATAGGCGGCGCTTAGGTATACGTCGCGCCAAGGTGCGGACTCGGCTTGATAACCGAGCTGATCATAAGCGCTCGCCAGCAAGGCTTTTGCGGGGTTGTTGCCGTCATCAGCAACGACAAGATGATTAATCAGCTCTGCCGCCCAACGGTATTCACCGGCATCAAGCGCGATATTGGCTTGCTCAATCACCTTGTCAGCGCCGCCTATCAACTTGACATATTTTGCTGCTGAAGCCACTGCTGGCAGAGGATCTAGGTTTACGGGGTTGGCGTCATACCAACCTAAATAAGCCTGATAAACCGCTTTGGCATTATGCTTAGCGGTGCCGTAATAGCCGCGACTGGCAAAGGTGTTAGATAAGGCGGGTGGCATTTCAATCGCCTCGGCGATCTCTGCTGGAGTCAAACCTGCATTGAGCATCCGCACTGACTGGTCATGGATATATTTATAGGTATCACGCTGCTTTTCCAAAAAGCTGTTGATTGCCTCTTGGCCCCAGATTGGCCAGTGATGACTGCCAAAGTAAACCTGAGTATCGCGCTGTGCGGTAAGTGCTGAGTCAATCGCGCTGCTCCAGGTGAGCGCATCGCGAACCTTGGCGCCGCGCAGCGTATAAAGGTTGTGCATGTTTTTCGACACTAATTCTGCGCCGCAATACGCCTGCTGTTCTGGTAAGTAAAAGGTAAACTCTGCAGGGGCTTCTGAGCCAGAAACAATCTGAAACTCAAACGGAACACCATCAATAAGCTGTGCTGAATCTTGAGCGATAACCGTGGTTGGGCTTAAGATCCCGAACTGACCAAAAGCGGGTTCTTTGCCTAAGCCAGAGTCAATGTGCCCTCGGGGTGAGCGTGGTAACTGCTTGCCATACATATACATGGCGCGTCGACTCATTGCCGTACCGGCCATGACATTCTCGCTGGTGGCTTCATGCATAAAGCCTGCTGGGGCGATAATATCAATCTCTTCGATCGCACTGTTTTTAAGTGCATTGCTTCCAAGCGTAATGTTTTCAAGTAAGCCTAGTGCGCCGCCAAAATGATCCATATGGCTATGGGTAAAGATAATCGCCGCTATAGGCCGCTTTCCTAACTGTTGGTTTATGAATTCCAATGCCACCTTGGCGGTTTCGGCCGTGGTAAGAGGGTCGACAATTATCCAGCCTGTTTTACCGGCAATCACGGTCATATTGGCTAAATCAAATCCACGCAGCTGGTATACCCCGGTGGTGACTTCAAATAGACCATCAATATTATTCAGTGTTGCTTGTCGCCAAAGGCTGGGGTTAACACTGTTGGGCGCATCACCCTCAATGAAGTCGTAACTTGTTCTATCCCAGATTTTGTTGCCTTGCTCATCAACAACAATCAATTGCGGTAATCTGGCTATAAAGCCACGCTTAGCATCTTCAAAGTCTTGTTTGTTGGCAAAGGGTAGCTCTGCTAACACCGCATTATTGGCGTCGATAGTGTGAGTGCTTGCTGGGGTAAAACCAAAATCATCAGCATTTTGATCATGAGTCTCTGTCTGAGTGGGCTGACAACCAAGCAGGAACATTGCCGCTAAGCTGCCAATGAATAACTGCCTATTCGGTCTGAGCTTAAAGGGGCGTTGCGGTAAGGTGTTAGTCGGCATGGGCGCACTCACAGGTAAGTAAATTAACAATTACTGATAAGTTATTACAAGTTGTTCACTAGTCCGTTATCATTTTCCGCCAATTATGCTGGCGACCGAAAATTAGCGGCTGCTGCGCTTACGATAATCTGACGGGCTAATGCCTTTCCAAGCATGGAAAAAACGGCTGAAATTACTCACGTTGCTGTAGCCTAGAGTGTCAGATAAGCTGCTGATTGGCATTTGAGTATTGGCGAGATAATGGTGCGCGAGCTCTTGACGCTTTAACTTCAGTAAGTCTCTAAACCCCGTGCCTTCAAGGTGCAGATAACGGCTTAAGCTGCGCTCGCTGATATTATACATCTGTGCAATTTTCAATGCGGTGGGCTCTTCATTCACCAATAATGCATGGATCCCTTGGCTGGTCTTTTCCTGCCAATTTAACGCCTGCATCTTATCTAAATATTGGCGTACCGCCTTTTCATTGTGCCGGGCTAATAGCGGGTCTTTGCTGATAACAGTTTGCTCAAGCATAGCGCGGTCCATCCACATACAGTTATCAGCAGCGGCCATAACCACTGGGCAATCAAAGAGATCTAACCAAGCTTGTTGTGATTTAGGCGCGGGTCTAATTAACTCTACTTTCCGCACAAAGTCGTTATGGCCAATCATCTGTTTGCCGTGCAGCATTAAGCTGGAAAAAAATGCATCTATGGCCAAGGCACTAATCTCAACGCCATTAAGCGGAATAATAGTGAAACCGAGCAAGTGCGGTGTGCGTTGTAAACTAATCACGGCAGAGTTACTGACTAAGGCAGAATAATCAGGAAGGGTTTCGAAGGCTTGCGCTAAGGTATCGCTGCTCATCATCAATGCACCCAGTGAGCGAAAGTGTATTGGGTAAGCATATTGGCCCACAGTTAAACCAAAGGACAATGAGCCTGATGCATGTTCAGCTGCTTGCCAAAGCAAGGTCATTTTATCGATGGCGACTCGAGAATCAGGCTCGGATTCTAACTTGGCAAGGCTTAATCCTACATCACTAAATACAGCACTGGCGTTAATATTACTGGCACTTAGCGCGCGAGCGATCGCTAAGGACCAAGCTGCAATCGTGCTGTATTTTGGGTTAGTCAAAGATACTCACTTAAAACGACTCATTACAAGATACTTACTCATACTCACTATTTTCATCATAAGCGTAGAATCGTAAAATCACTATTGTTTACGACATTAGCCTGGTTTTAGTCTTAGTCCTTCGACAACGGTAATGTGTTGCTCGCTCTTGCTAGAAAGCGAATGTGGTAGAACCGCTAAAAA
Organism: Shewanella sp. GutDb-MelDb; assembly: GCF_002836075.1. Lineage (NCBI taxonomy): Bacteria > Pseudomonadati > Pseudomonadota > Gammaproteobacteria > Alteromonadales > Shewanellaceae > Shewanella > Shewanella sp. GutDb-MelDb. The sequence goes on from NZ_PJBM01000262.1 coordinate 71,797, forward strand.
GGGTAGTGAGCAAATATATCGTCAATCATCTGCGCCAGTGGTGCATCGCCATCGGATGCTCTGCTGTAGGTGCGTAGGCCTGAGATCTGCACCTGAATATGGCGTGCTAGTTGTTTAGCGTCTTTGTCTGTACTGACCTCGCCCATAGCTTGTGCTTCTACTACTAGTTTTTCGAACTCATGTTCCATTACCTTTAATGACTGTTTTGCAGCCTCTAAAAGCTCTAGATGTTCATCGGTTAGCTCGGCGACCGTTTTAGCGAGCATGCACATAGCGCTTGGCGCGCTGCCTTGCTTTTCAACGATAATCAGTTTCATAAAGGCTTTTAATGCCTCAATAGGCGAGCTTGCCTCGGCGCTAGAAAGTGCCAGTTGATCGATGCCAGCTTGAGTATAGCGAGCTAATGCTTCTTTAAATAAACCCTCCTTACTACCAAAGGTGGCGTAAATACTGCCGGGACGCATATCAATAACATCCTGCAAATTACGCATTGAGGTGGCATGAAAGCCTTTCTCCCAATATAAATTTGTCGCTTTATCAATAACTTGTTCCCGATCGAACTTAGCATTCTTTCTCATAAAATGGGCTCACTTAAAATAGCTTTGAACGATTGTTCAATTTTAACTTGAACGATTGTTCAAATCTAGTTATATTATTTGCATACCAAGGAACAGACCCACTAGATCTGTTGCTAACGAATTTGTAAGTTAAGCAAAACTAACAATAGGAAACCCCTTATGAGCCACTTTAAATTACATACAGTTGAAACAGCACCAGCAAAAAGTAAGCCAATTCTAGAGAATGCTGCAAAGCAAATGGGAGCAGTTCCAGGCTTGTTTGCGGTAATGGCTGAATCTCCTAACACCTTAGAAGCCTATACGCAGTTGCACCAGCAATTCGCCAGTTCATCTTTTAATGCAGAAGAGCTCACTGTTGTATGGCAAACCATTAATGTTGAACATCAATGTCATTACTGCGTGCCAGCGCATACTGGCATTGCACATTCAATGAAAGTTGATGGCGCATTAACTGATGCGCTACGTAATCGCGAGCCAATGCCTACGCCAAAACTACAAGCACTGCAGGACTTAACATTGAGCATGGTGCGTAACCGTGGCAACGTGTCCCAAGCTGAGCTAGAAGCATTTTATGCAGCAGGTTATGGTCAGCAACAAGTACTTGAAATCATTTTAGGTCTATCACAGAAAGTGATCAGCAACTACGTAAATCATGTTGCGCAAACCCCAGTCGATAAGATGTTTGAACAGTTCGCTTGGAAATAAATAGCAACGAATAATTTTGTTGAGCTTTTTAAAGAATGCTGGGATTGTGTCATGCTGATAATCGCTACACTCAACGCAAACATCTTCAGTAAAGCGCTAGACGCCAGCCGTTTATAGGCCGACACTAAATGCTCACCTTATCGGTGGGCATTTTTGTTTTAGCCGCTTTTGGTAAAAATAATTAGGTTACAGCGCCTCGTTTATAGGGCGTAGTTTATTGGTATAAAGGAGAGTGGGATGAAAAAGGTATTAGCATTTGATGTTTACGGCACCTTGATTAATACCCATGGTGTCGTGGTCATGCTCGATAAATGGATAGGCTCACAAGCCACAGCCTTCAGTCACACATGGCGTGATAAGCAGTTAGAGTACTCATTTCGTCGCGGCTTAATGCAAACATACCAAGGGTTTTCTCAGTGCACAGCGGATGCGCTGCAATACAGCTGCCAGTACTATCAAATCGAGCTATCTGATACGCAGCAAGTGCAACTGCTCGCGAGCTATTTAACCTTGCCAGCTTTCGATGATGTTAAACCTGCTCTAGCACAACTTAAAGCGATGGGTGTGCCGATGTTTGCTTTCTCAAATGGTGAGCGTGCTGCAGTTGAATCACTGCTCACTCATGCTGGATTGCGCGAATACTTCAGCGCTATTGTTAGCAGTGAGGATGTGAAGTCGTTTAAACCTGATCCTGCGGTTTATCGCCATTTATTGGATGTTACTGCAGCGCATGCTCATATGAGCAGTCAAGCTGGCCACCAAGAAGTGTATCTCGTTTCAAGTAATCCGTTCGATGTACTCGGGGCGATGTCATCAGGCTTAAAAGCGGTTTGGGTTAAGCGTACAGCCACTGCCATTTTTGACCCCTGGGGGCAAACGCCAACGACGACTATTGAAACGTTAACAGAGCTAACGGCGCTATAGGGGCTTGATACCATCAAACATCGTTAATCAGTTATTTGATGGCTGGAATTGACTCGGTAGCTGCATCGATAGTCGCAGAATTAACAGCAGCATTATGCTTGTCATCATTTAAGTGTATCTACTGCAAATGTCTCCGAGTAGGTGTTGCCACTGCAATCAACGCCGGCAGTGTTAGCCTTAATTTTTTAAAGATCCAAATGAAGGGCACTGCCATATAAAGCTGCTTGAAAATGAGGCTGGTTGTAATGCGGTATTGAACTTAGGCTTTGAAAGTGAGACATTTTCATCAGCTAATTACAAATACACCATCGATGCTTTCAAAGGTGACTTTGCACTCGTGTTGGAGCGTCTTCATTTGTAATTACAAGCGATAAAAATCTAGTTCTAAAGATACCATAGCGCAAAAAGTAGTGGCATTTAATAGCAAGTTCCAAGTCATACAAGAGAGGAAAGTGCTTTAAGAGCTAAGCAGCTGAAAAAGAATTATATTGCTGGGTATATATTACTTGGCTTTGTGGTGCTGATGTTTATGGCGGCTTTATTGCACTCATTAAATCATCTCAAGAGTAAGCGCTATACTGCAGGTTAGATACCATGTGCTAGTAGGATTCCACTGAGTTTGTTAGCGCACTTGTTCGGGCGGTAGATACCCATAGAGGAGAGGGCATGATGCTGACATCTATGCTTTATTTTCTATCGCGGGCATCTACTTTCATCACATTACATTAGGATATGCAAATGAGTGAGCTAACGCTAGAGTCTATGATCACCTGTCCGGAGTGTGGGCATCAAGAGCTAGAGAGCATGCCTACTGATTATTGCCAGTTTTTTTATGAATGTAAGGGATGCAGAAAAATATTGCGCCCCAAGAAGGGTGATTGTTGCGTGTATTGCTCTTTTGGTAACGTTGCGTGCCCGCCAATACAGCAAGGTGAAGGCTGTTGTGGATAAACACTTGCTCGCTTTGTTAGTGGGCAGTGACTCACCTGTATTGGTTCTTTGTACTCGTGATTAAAAATACAAACCAGCATTAATCTTAAGGAGTTCGACAGCGATTATTAGCGCTCACACTTGAGGCTGTTGCCGGTAAAGTCTTACTCTAAGTTGTCGCTATTAATGGTGTTTTTTGAGAAGGTTTAACCTCTAAGTTTATCAATTATATTGCTAAACTTGTTTTTCTACCTCGACTTGGGTCAGCAATCATCACCTCGAAATTTGGTTTCGCATGAGCAGCAATAAAAGTCGCTAACAATATAGGCGGCGATCATGTTTATACGGCATATTCAAAATATGGGAGATTCAGATGAAATTGAGCTTTAATTTTGAAGATGCTAGTCAAATCTTTGTCGGGGCATTTGCACTTGCTGTGCCGATCTCTTTTTCAGAAGAAGCGTGGCGCTTAGGTGAAACCTTGCCTTTTCCTAATTTGCTGATGCTATCGATATTATCGGTTGTTTTTCTCGGGTTATTTACTTATCAGAGTGTATTCCAAAAGAATATAAAGTCTCGTAAAATTGTTTTTGTTTCACGTATTTTTATCGCTTATTTGATAACGGCAATGGTCGTTGCATTGGTGCTATTTTGTTTGAATAAACTGCCGTTATTTGAAGATCCGTTAGTGTCACTCAGGCGAATTATTGTTATCACTATGCCTGCTTCTATGGGCGCTATTGTTGTTGATAGCTTCGACAAAGAGTGAACAGCTGCCAGTCATCGCTTATTTGAATAAGTCACTGTGGAAATATCTCCCGCACGATAGTCTGTATAGGGGAGTGCTGGGGGGCAATTACCCTTGTTCTAGTTGCAGATTTCAGCACGGCCCTGCAGGTATTTTTACTCTTAATAACACCTGCAGGTGAGCCATTATTTAAAAGATATCTTTGAATCGATGATAAAGCATGCCCATGGCGAGCAGAGGTGAACGCAGATGCGGCCCACCCGGGAATGTCATATGAGGAATTTGGGCGAAGATATCGAAGCGTTCTGCTTGCGCGGTAATCGCTTCGGCAATCAGTTTTGCCGCCATATGAGTAGCATTCACGCCATGTCCAGCATAAGCCTGCGCATAAAATACATTTTTAGCATCGGGCAAGCGGCCTATTTGTGGTAATCGGTTGGCACCAATTCCTATCATGCCGCCCCATTCATAATCGATACGAATGCCTTTTAATTGCGGGAATACTTTTTCAAGGTTAGGACGCAACGCGGCTTCAATATCTTTAGGATCTTTACCCGAGTAGGTACATAAACCACCGAAGAGTAACCGGTTATCTTCCGATAGGTGGTAGTAGTCGAGGTCGACTCTGAGATCGGCAAATGCCATATTTTTTGGAATGATGCTGTCGCACTGCTCTTGGGTTAGTGGCTCAGTAGCAAGAATATAGGTGCCTGCAGGCAGCACTTTTCCGCCAATATCACTTTCAAGCTTATGACCCAGATAGGCGTTGCCAGCCAGTACTAAGTATTGGCAGTTTACTTCGCCATGTGCGGTGATCACCTTAGGCTTATCACCTTTAATAATTTTCTCAGCGGCGCTATATTCATACATTTTTACGCCAAGGCTGCGAGCGACCTTGGCTTCGCCTAAGGCTAAGTTAAGCGGGTGTAAGTGGCCACTTGCCATGTCGACCAATGCACCATGATAAAAGTCAGAGCCGACCACTTCGCCAACCCGAGACTTGTCGAGCAGAGTCATGTTGTGGCCGTAGCCAATCTTATTGAGATGCTCTAAGTCCTCTTCAAGCTCTCGCATATGTTTTGGCTTGATCGCCAAGTCGCAATAACCCATCTGTAAGTTACAGTCGATGTTGTGCTCTTTTACCCGTTTCCTAACGATATCGACGGCTTCAAAGCCCATCTGCTCAATGGCATTAACACCTTCGCGGCCAATAATGTTTTCAAACTGTTCAATATTATGACCAATGCCTCTAATGAGTTCACCGCCGTTACGTCCCGATGCGCCCCAGCCGATCCTTTTGGCTTCTAACAGAGCCACCGAAAAGCCTTTTTGAGCCAATTCAATTGCGGTATTTAAGCCACTAAAGCCACCACCCACAACGCATACGTCAACATCTAACACCTCTTCTAATCGAGGCGATTGGTGTAACTCTTTTGCTGTTGAAAAGTAGTATGAGGCGGGATATTGCTCGCTATGCACCGGGCTTTTAGTTGACATCGTTACTCCAAATATTTGTTTTTATTGTAAATTGGACTTGTGACAGTATACTCAAGAGAATATGAATAAATTATTTACAGATGTTCATTATTTTTAACACGCTTTCCTGTAGAATACAAACCTAGCGCAACAGAATAGGCAATGTTGACTTGAGTTAGCCAATATTGTTTTGGGGCGAATCGGTGCGTTTTATTGTTCTGCATGTTGTTGGAGGCATAGAACGACAACTTCAATTAGGGGAAAGAATTTGGATATTGGAGCAAACCTTAAAACGGTCAGAAAATCAAAAGGCTTATCGCAGCGTGAACTTGCTAAGCGTGCTGGCGTGACTAACAGCACCATCTCTATGATTGAGAAAAACAGTGTCAGCCCGTCAGTCAGTTCATTGAAAAAGGTCCTATCAGGATTGCCATTGTCATTGGTGGAATTTTTTTCAATAGAAGATGAGACTGCAAGCGAGCAAAAGGTGGTTTATCGTAGCGATGAATTACTGGATATTGGTGATGGCGTTTTAGACTTTAAATTGATTGGTCGAGACTTTCCTAATCGAGCAATGTCTGTCATGAGCGAGACCTATCCACCAGGTGCAGACACCGGGATAGAGATGCTTAAGCACGAAGGTCAAGAAGCGGCGATGGTGATTGAAGGTAAACTCGAGTTGACTGTGGGCGAAGAGGTATTTGAGCTTTGCGAAGGCGACAGTTACTATTTTAATAGTGAGTTACCCCATCGTTTTCGTAATCCTTTTGATGCACCGTGTCGCATTGTGAGTGCCACCACCCCTGCAAATTTCTAGACTGCTACCTATGTAATACCCGCCTTAGTCGCTAGATTAATTATCTGGTTGCTGAGGCTTTTTTATGCCTAAATTTCCGATCTTCGTACTAGCGCTGCTCCATTTCGATGATAACGGCTGTCATTTGTGTAAATAATATAAAGCAAAGCTTCAATTTTAGTGTGAGCTGTGTCAATAACATTAAACACGACTAAAGTACTCGAGTATTGCTGTGATAACTTGTTAATGTGTCTGCTAAATAACCATAAGTTAGTCTAAGCTATTGTTTTAAATGGATCACGATTTATGCTTGATGATTATTTTCATTCCTTCCTGTTAAGATCTTGCCTAGTTTGTAAATTAAGTGTAGTGTGTGAAAAAATGAACATTCGGGTTGTAGCTGTTCATTATTAAATGATTTCGTAAATCAAGATGAAAACTATTATAAAAACCATTGAAAAACTCTGAATACGAAGGATTGAAGGTGTTATATGTTGGAAGAAGGGCTCGCGGTAGTCGGTGTGACGGCATGCAATCAGCAATTGGGGTTGCATCCATTTAACATTGTTGGCGAAAAATATTTATTAGCGATTGCTGATGCAACGCAATCATGGCCATTAATTATTCCTGCACTGGGCCATTGCCCAGCAGAAACCGTGTTATCACGGTTAGACGGCATTTTATTTACAGGTTCCCCCTCTAATATTGAACCCCATCATTTCGATGGCCCTGCAAGTGAAGCGGGAAGCCATCATGATCCAAAACGAGACGCTACCACCTTACCGTTAATTCATGCGGCAATTAAAGCTGGGGTTCCAGTACTGGGTATTTGCCGTGGTTTTCAAGAGATGAATGTGGCATTTGGTGGCAGCTTGCATCAAAAACTGCACGACGTCGGTGGCTTTATTGAACATCGTGAAGATAAAACAGCGCCTGTTGAAGAGCAATACGGTATTTCGCATGAGGTTCAAATAGAACCTGGGGGGTTGCTTCACGATGCATGGGGCCGCAACTCCGCAGAGGTGAACTCTGTGCACACACAAGGCGTTGATCGCTTGGGTGTTGGGTTGCGGCCAGAAGCGTATTCAAATGATGGTTTAATAGAAGCATTTTCTGTTAAAGACGCGAAAAATTTCGCATTAGGCGTTCAGTGGCATCCCGAGTGGAAAGTGTTAGATAACCCTTTTTATACCGCAATGTTTAAAGCCTTTAGCCAGGCTTGCCAGCGCCGTGCAGCCAGTAGAGTAAAATAATAATGAAAAAGTTAATTAGTTATTTAAAAGACGAAAAGATCACTGAAGTAGAATGTGTTGTCTGTGATATGACAGGTATTGCCAGAGGTAAGATTGCTCCGGTTGCTAAGTTTATTGATGAAAAAGGTATGCGCTTACCAGAAAGCGTGTTGCTACAGACGGTGACAGGTGATTATGTTGATGATGCCTCGTATGATGCTTTATTAGATGCCGCCGATATCGACTTTGTTTGTGTTCCTGATGAAAATGCGGTTTTTAAACTGCCTTGGACTATCGAAGCTACTGCGCAGGTCATTCATGATACGTATGACAAAATGGGTAACCCTATTGAGTTATCGCCACGTAACCTACTTAAAAAAGTACTTAAGTTATACGAAGATAAAGGCTGGAAGCCTGTTGTTGCTCCGGAGATGGAGTTCTATCTTACTCGTATTAATGAAGACCCAGATCAAGCGCTTATTCCGCCTATTGGCCGCTCTGGCCGTCAAGAATCAGGACGTCAGTCTTTTTCAATTGATGCTGCGAATGAATACGATCCGTTATTTGAAGATATGTATGATTGGTGCGAGATCCAAGGATTAGATATTGATACCTTGATCCATGAAGAGGGCACCGCTCAAATGGAGATTAACTTCTCTCATGGTGATGCTCTGTCGCTAGCCGATCAGGTGTTTGTATTTAAGCGTACCTTGCGTGAAGCGGCTCTTAAGCACAAAGTCTGCGCTACATTTATGGCAAAACCTATCACTAATGAGCCTGGCAGTGCGATGCATTTGCATCAAAGTATCATTGATATTAAGTCGGGTAAAAATATTTTCAGTAATGGAGATGGCACTAAAGGCCCACTTTTCTACAGTTACATTGGTGGCCTACAGAAATTCATTCCTGAGTTACTGCCGTTATTTGCACCCAATGTTAACTCATTCCGTCGTTTTCTACCGGGGACTTCAGCACCGGTTAACTTGGAATGGGGTGAAGAAAACCGCACTTGTGGTCTACGCATTCCAGAATCTTCTCCGCAAAACCTGCGTGTTGAAAACCGTATTGCAGGCGCCGATACCAACAGCTACCTGTCAATAGCGGCGAGCTTACTGTGTGGTTATATGGGCATGGTTGAAGACGTTAAGCCTTCGACTCCAGTACAAGGGCGCGCCAATGAAACACGCAGCGGAATTACTCTGCCGTTAACGCTTGAAGAAGCACTGGCTGTGATGGCTGAAAGCTCAGCTTGTCGTGAGTATTTAGGTGAGACCTTTACCAATGGTTATATTGCGGTGAAGCAAGCCGATTTAGAAAACTATCGTCAAGTGATTAGCTCTTGGGAACGTAAATTCCTCCTGCTAACCGTTTAAACATAGTCACCGCTGGTATTGATTTTGGGGATGAATAGCAGTGGTGCTTTTGAACAAGAAATATCAACAGATACAAAGGAGTCATTCATATAGATAGTGCTGTTTGAGTATTGAGCGTTATCTATATGAAAGCTAAAGCAGTACGCACTGCCGATGCCGTTTTTCAGGTGTAGCATTGGTCAACAATAAGAACTAAAGCCGATAAATCGGCAACACAATGCAGCAACAGCAGAAGCGGTTTATCTGCTGCTACGCTAAACAGGAGATAGCATGAAACTTTTTAAAAAGGTGACCACTTTAGCCCTCGTCACAGTAAGTGTCTTGGCCAGCAGCGTCACTTACGCTGAGGAAGTCGTTCGAGTTTATAATTGGTCTGACTATATTGCCGAAGACACGCTAGATAATTTCTATAAAGAAACAGGGATCCGCGTCATTTATGATGTGTTTGACAGTAATGAAGTGGTTGAAGCAAAACTGCTTTCAGGCCGTTCAGGTTACGACATCGTTGTGCCATCAAATAGTTTTTTAGCAAAGCAAATTAAAGCCGGCGCCTTCCAAAAACTCGATTCAAACCAGCTATCAAATCATAAAAACTTGAGCCCTGAGTTAATGACACAGCTTGAGACTGCCGATCCAGGTAATCAGTATTCTGTACCCTATCTTTGGGGCACAAATGGTATTGGTTATAACGTCGATAAAGTGAAAGCTGTATTAGGTGACGATGCCCCCGTTGATTCGTTAGAGCTGATCTTTAACCCTAAGTACGCTGAGAAGTTGTCTAAATGTGGTTTATCGGTACTGGATAGTGCCGATGAGATGATCCCTATGGCACTCATCTATTTAGGGCTTGACCCTAACAGCATTAAATCTGATGACTTTAAGAAGGCCGGTGAGGTCTTAGCTAAAGTTCGCCCTTATATTACCTATTTTCACTCTTCGCGTTATATCACCGATTTAGCCAATGGTGACGTCTGTGTTGCCTTCGGTTATTCAGGTGATATTTTCCAAGCGGCAGCGCGTGCTGAAGAAGCGGGAAATGGAAATGTCATTGAGTACTCAATTCCGAAAGAGGGTTCAAACCTATGGTTTGATATGTTAGCGATCCCAGCAGATGCCGCTAACGTGAAAAATGCTCACACCTTTATTAATTATCTCCTTCGTCCAGAAGTGATAGCGCCTATTAGTAACTATGTTGCTTACGCTAACGCGAACGTACCGGCATTGCCGTTGGTTGATGAAGAGGTGCGTACCAACACTTCAATCTACCCCACAAAAGAGGTGTTAGATCGCCTTTACGTCGGTGATGTACGTCCAATGAAATCACAACGTGCACTGACACGTGTATGGACTAAAGTGAAATCGGGTTATTAATCAGAATTTGGGCAAGGTGTTTACCTTGCCCTTTTTGATCAACGGCAAAAATAGACACAATATTAAAGAGATGAGCCTTTGACCTTAAGGCGTATCTGTTGGAGAAGTAATATGGCTAGTACCTTGGACGTCACCAATAAACCGATTATAAAGACGCAGGGAGAAGTGCTACTTCAGATCGACCGAGTCAGTAAATTATTTGACGAAGTGCGCGCAGTAGATGATGTGTCACTGAGTATTAGAAAAGGCGAAATTTTTGCACTATTAGGCGGTTCAGGCTCGGGTAAATCAACTTTACTTCGCATCCTTGCTGGCTTTGAAAAACCGTCTGAAGGGCGTATTTTTCTTGATGGTGAAGACATTACCGATATGCCGCCACATGAACGACCTATCAACATGATGTTCCAGTCTTATGCGTTATTTCCACATATGTCCGTGGCGCAGAATATTGCGTTTGGACTGAAGCAAGACAAGTTATCAAAAGCAGACATTGAAGCGCGTGTGCAAGAGATGCTAAAGCTAGTCCATATGGAAGCTTATGCTAAACGCAGACCTAATCAATTATCGGGTGGACAACGTCAGCGTGTGGCGTTAGCACGCTCGTTAGCTAAGCGTCCTAAATTATTGTTACTCGATGAGCCAATGGGCGCACTCGATAAAAAGTTGCGTACGCAGATGCAACTAGAGGTGGTCGATATTCTCGAAGCTGTAGGGGTGACGTGTGTGATGGTGACCCACGACCAAGAAGAAGCGATGACTATGGCAGCGCGAATTTCGATTATGAATGATGGTTGGATCGCACAGACTGGATCACCAACTGATATTTATGAAAGTCCTAATAGCCGCATGGTGGCTGAATTTATTGGTAGCGTAAATCTATTTGAAGGCGAAATAGCTGTCGATAAATTTGACCATATTATTATTGAAAGCCAAGGCTTGGCACAAAAAATATTTATTGAGCATGGGGTATCAACCAGCGTAGAAGATAAAACCGTTTGGGTTGCAGTGCGTCCAGAAAAGACCCGTATTACTCGCGAGCAACCTGAAGGTGAGTATAACTGGTCGAGCGGTGTGGTTGAAGATATTGCCTATTTAGGAGGAATTTCGGTGTATTACATCCGCCTACCCAATAAGCAGTTAATCCAAACCATCATGACCAACCGTGAACGTCGTTCAGACCCTCCAACGTGGGAAGAAGCAGTTTTCATTAGCTGGGAGGCCACCAGCGGAGTGGTCCTTAGAACATAAGGAATCGATCATGAAAAAGCCGTTAAAATTTCGATTACCCAAAGGCCAATGCTGGACCATCGGTGTCCCCTATTTTTGGCTACTAATGTTTTTCGCACTGCCCTTCGCGATTGTACTTAAGATTAGTTTCTCGACGCCACTTATGGCGATACCGCCCTACGAACCGCTATTAGAGTACGCTGAAGAATCGCTTAATATCATGCTCAATTTTGGCAATTATTTGCTGATCCTTGATGATTCACTGTATTACAACGCTTATTTGAGCTCCCTGAAGATGGCAGCCATTTCCACCATTGGTTGTTTGCTGATTGGTTATCCGATGGCTTATGCCATTGCTAGAGCGCCAAAGAGTAGTCAAACCTTGCTGATTTTATTGGTTATGCTGCCATCATGGACCTCGTTTCTTATCCGGGTTTATGCGTGGATGGGGATCTTGAGCAACAATGGCGTTATCAATAACATATTGATGTGGACGGGGCTTATCTCTGAGCCGCTGCAGATATTAAACACCAATATTGCGGTGTATATCGGCATTATCTATACCTACTTACCGTTTATGATTTTACCTCTGTATGCGACCTTATCTCAGCTTGATATGAGCTTATTGGAAGCCGCATCAGATCTCGGATCGCGTAGTCTCAATACCTTCTGGAAAATCACCTTGCCTTTATCTAAGGGCGGCGTAATTGCAGGTTCGATGTTGGTGTTTATTCCTGTGGTGGGTGAGTTTGTGATCCCTGAACTGTTGGGGGGACCAGACACCTTGATGATAGGTAAAGTGCTATGGCAAGAGTTCTTTAATAACCGAGATTGGCCCGTTGCCTCTGCGCTAGCGATGGTAATGTTAGGATTATTGATTATCCCTATCACGCTGTTTCATCATTATCAGGCACGTGAAATGGAGAAAGGGTCATGAAGAAGTTAAGTTTCTCTACCGTAATGTTGTGGGCTGGAATGTTCTTTCTCTATGCCCCTATGTTTGTTCTGGTCTTTTACTCGTTTAACGAATCTAAATTGGTGACGGTTTGGGGTGGTTTTTCGGTCAAATGGTATGGCGAACTATTTCGCGATCAGCAGATCCTTGATGCGGTAGGTACCAGCTTACAGGTGGCATTCTATGCCTCTACGATGGCGGTAATACTTGGCACCATGGCGGCATTTGTGATGACGCGTTTTGCGCGGGGTTGGGGCAAGCTGACCTTGTCTAATATGATCACAGCGCCACTGGTGATGCCAGAAGTGATCACTGGTTTGTCATTGCTGCTGCTGTTTGTACATATGGCTGAATTTCTAGGTTGGCCAGCGGAACGTGGCATGTTAACCATCTGGATTGCTCACTCGACGTTTTGTGCGGCATACGTTGCAGTCGTTGTCTCTGCGAGGCTGCGTGAGATAGACCGTTCAATCGAAGAGGCTGCTCAGGATTTGGGTGCAACGCCGTTAATGACGTTTTTTCAGATCACGGTACCGATAATCTCGCCAGCGATAGTCGCCGGTTGGTTACTATCGTTCAGCTTATCACTCGATGATTTAGTGATCGCCAGCTTTGCCTCTGGCCCTGGTGCGACGACGCTACCTATGGTGGTGTTCTCTTCAGTAAGAATGGGGGTGTCGCCGAAGATCAACGCATTAGCGACCTTGATTATCCTTATTGTCTCGCTAATTGCATTTGTCTCTTGGTACTTTGCCCGCAGAGCCGAAGCCAAACAACGGGCAGGCTCTGGATAGCCAACAACCCATGACAATGTAGAGCATGCTCTGCATTGTCAGCGGTAAAAAATGATGAGCGGTGTAGAGGGGGATGGGTTGCTAATCAGCACATCTATCGAGATCGAAAAATTTACTTTTATAGCGTAAAGGACAGAAGTTATGTCAATAATTAGTCACGAAAGACAGGCGGAAACCATGACCAGTACACCACACGCAAATTCATATTACGCGGCATCAGCCAACGACAAAACAGAGCGTGCACAGCTACAAGACAACATCGACACGGACATTTGTATTATCGGTGCCGGATACACAGGTCTATCGACCGCATTGCACCTACTCGAGATGGGTTACAGTGTCACTGTGCTAGAAGCTGCTCGTATTGGCTGGGGCGCATCAGGCCGCAATGGTGGCCAGATAGTCAATAGCTTTAGCCGCGATATCGATTCGATTGAAAAGACGGTTGGTAAAGATGCTGGCAAGCTATTTGGTGAAATGGCATTTGAAGGTGCGCGGATAATTAAAGAGCGCATTAGCAAGTATAACATTCAGTGCGATCTGCAAGATGGTGGTGTGTTTGCGGCACTAAACGACAAGCAGATGGGGCATCTACAGTCGCAAAAGTCGCTGTGGGAAAAACATGGCCATATGAACCATCTAGAGCTTTTGGATAAAAATGATATCCGTAAGGTGGTTAATACCGAGGCGTATGTTGGTGGTTTGCTCGACAAGAGTGGTGGCCATATTCATCCATTGAATCTCGCATTGGGTGAAGCCAATGCCGTGGAGTCCTTGGGGGGCAAAATTTACGAAGATTCTGCTGTGATTAAGGTAGAAGAGGGCGAGAGTCCAGTGGTGCATACTGCTCATGGCAGCGTGAAATCTAAATTTGTGGTGGTTGCAGGCAATGCATATTTGGGCGGCTTAATTCCAAAGCTGCAAGCCAAGGCGATGCCCTGTGGCACACAAGTGATCACCACAGCACCGCTAAGCGATGAGCTTGCAAAAAGCTTACTGCCGCAAAATTACTGTGTTGAAGATTGTAATTATCTACTGGATTACTTCCGCTTGTCGGGTGATAACCGCCTAATTTATGGCGGTGGCGTGGTGTATGGTGCTCGCGATCCCGCTGATATTAAGTCTATTATCACCCCTAAAATGTTGAAAATATTTCCGCAACTTAAAGATGTCAAAATTGACTATAGCTGGACCGGTAACTTCCTGCTGACGCTGTCACGTTTACCTCAGGTAGGGCGTATTGGCAGCAACGTTTATTACTCTCAAGGCTGCAGTGGTCACGGGGTAACTTACACCCATTTAGCGGGTAAGATCTTGGCTGAAGCCATTAATGGTCAGGCGACTCGATTCGATGCCTTTGCAGGGCTACCTCATTACCCCTTCCCTGGTGGCCATAGGTTCCAAGTGCCTTTTAGTGCGATTGGCGCGTGGTACTACACCATGCGCGATAAGTTAGGTGTTTAACAACAATATTAGTTTGATAATGCACCTCAAAACAAAAAAGCCTACGTGAGTAGGCTTTTTCCGTTTGGTTTAGTTAAGCTTTGTTCTAGTTAGTTATTCGAGAAACGCTTCTTGAGCTTCTTAATGCTCACTCCAAGACCAATGACGAACACCTCAACCGCACCTATACCCAATAAAACATAAAATAATGCCGGAACATGCTTAATAAAATCCATCTCAATTCTCTTCTAATTGCTAGATATATCCTGTTACTTGTTCTCAATATCCCACAGTCTTAGCGATAATTACTTGATGTCGGTCACAAACAATAGTGTTTTGAAGATAGCGAACAGCAATTTTATTGGGAGGAACATGAGAATGTTTAGCTGCTATTTATGAGATTCACGTGATGTGACTAGCGCAAATGTTCACACCAATATTTGGCCATATAAATTGACCCGTACTCACTTACCTAGCAATGGCTACGACCATCTATAGTGAACCGATTCGTTATCAGCGACGTATGCTTATTTGAGTGTTATTACTGGTATTTGTGGCAAATTAAGCAATTCATACTAGTTTCAATAGGGTGCATAAGAACATAAGAGAATCGCTAATGAACCGAATAATCCTGCTAGTAGTACTTGCGCTCATCACCATGGATGCCAAAGCCAACTATGAGCCGTCATTTGAAATTGGTAAGCAAAAAGCCAAGGTCTGTATGACATGCCATGGTGAAGATGGAATTTCTACTATCGACCCCTATCCCAATCTACGTGGTCAGAAGATGGGTTATTTGATCTCCTCCTTAAAAGACTATCAGTCTCGACAGCGTACCAGTGGCTTAGCGATTTTAATGCAGCAGCAGGCTGATGCCTTATCAGAACAAGATATTCAGGATATTGCTTACTACTTCTCGGTTCTGGGTACAAAAAAGGAAGGGGAATAGTATATGACACCAGGCACGGAGCTTTATGATGTCAAAGTGGTTCGGTATTTTATTGTGGCTGCGGTGGCATGGTCCATAGCGGGAATGTTTATCGGAGTGGTGCTAGCAGCTCAGCTTTATTGGCCGGTGCTGAATTTCAATTCTGAATATATCCAGTTTGGCCGTTTGAGACCCTTGCATACCTCTGGGGTTATCTACGGTTTTGTGGTGAATATGTTGATGGGAACATCCTTGTACATAGTACAAAGAACCGGTCAAACAAAGCTGTTTAATCAAAGCCTGTCTTGGATGGTTTTTTGGGGATGGCAATTGGTGTTGTTTTTAGCACTAGTGACCTTACCAATGGGATATACCTCAAGTAAAGAATATGCAGAACTTGAGTGGCCAATCGATTTGTTAATTGTACTCGTTTGGGTGCTTTATGGGGTGCTATTTTTTGGCACCATAGCGAAACGTAAAGTGAATCACATCTTTGTTTCCAATTGGTTTTACGGTGCCTTTATTATTGTTGTCGCCCTTATTTTTATTCTTAATAATTTAGCGATGCCAGTGTCTGCAATGAAGTCATACTCGGTATTTGCAGGGGCGCAGGATGCAATCGTTCAATGGTGGTGGGGACATAACGCGGTGGGCTTTTTGCTAACCGCTGGCATCATCGGCATGAACTATTACTTCATTCCCAAAATTTCTGAACGCCCCATTTATTCATATCGCTTATCTGTAATCCATTTTTGGGGGTTAGTCGGGTTCTATACATGGGCGGGAACGCATCATTTACTCTATTCATCAGTGCCTGTATGGCTGCAGAACATCGGCATTGTGATGTCTCTTATCCTATGGTTACCCTCCTGGGCGGGTGCATTTAACAGCGCTATGACCTTGCTGCAAAACAAAGAGAAGCTTAAAACCGATTACATTATGTGGTTCTTTATGTCGGCGATACTCTATTACTGTTTGGCGACGTTTGAAGGGCCTTTGCTGGCGATACGTTGGTTTAACATGCTGGCTCACAACACTGAGTGGATTATTGGCCATGTGCATTCCGCCGCGTTGGGTTGGGTCGCGATGTCGGGCATCGCGATGTTCTATTACTTTATCCCACGGCTGTGGGGCAAGACTAAGCTTTGGTCGAATCGATTGCTTAAGTGGCATTTCTGGATAGCCCATTTTGGGGTTGCACTTTATGCCATCGCACTGTGGGTTGCTGGCATCGGTGAAGGTTACATGTGGCTGGCGCAACAAGAGAATGGTTCGCTCGCTTATAGTTTTGTTGAAGCGATGGACTTTAAAGCCCCTTGGTTATTTGTTCGATTCTTTGGCGGCGCATGTTTCGTATTGGGTCTGCTGCTGATGGTATTTAATCTCTATAAAACCGTTTCGCTAGAGCAGGAGGGATCAGCCGATGCTAAGTAAAGACTTTACGCAATCGCTCTTAATCCTCATCGTTTCCACCACCGTGGTTGCCAGTTTTTCTATATTGGTGCTTATTGTACCTAGCTTAGTTCGCACTGATGAAATAAGGGCTACCTCGTTGGCTAAACCCCTAACGGCTTTAGAGGTTTCGGGTAGGGATGTTTACATCAGCGAAGGTTGCCATGTTTGCCATACGCAAATGGTGCGCAACATTGAGCCCGAAGTAAAACGCGATGGTCGACCCAACGAAGAGGGCGATGATATCTATGAATTCCCCAACCTTTGGGGCTCGAAAAGAACCGGTCCGGATTTGACTAATTTAGGTCGAAAATACTCTGCTCAGTGGCAGCGTTTGCATCTGATTGACCCAAGGCAAGTGGTGCCGACGTCTTTGATGCCTGCTTACCCATGGTTATTCAAGCAAGCACTTTCTGGGGACGATATTGAAGCCAAGATGCGCGTCTTACAAGGATTGGGAGTGCCTTACACCGAGAATGAAATAGAGCGATCGCGTCTAGCCGTGAAAGGAGTGACTAAAGGTGAAGCTTTGATTCACTATTTGCAAAGCTTAGGCAATGATACTGCCAGCGATCAGGAGCGTTGATATGACTGTTTTCTGGAACACCTGGGTGATTGTATTTATCTTGATTTTTCTCGCATTTATGGCGTTGGTTGTCGTTAAATATTGGCGCATTGAACATACAGCAGATAAAGATAGAACCATTGAGACTTTTGATGGTATTGATGAAAACGATGCACCTCCACCGCGGGTATTTTATCTGTCGTACCTCATCGCATTTATTATTTCCGCAGGTTTTTTAGTCCTGTATCCGGGCCTTGGCAATTGGGCAGGTTTAATGGGGTGGGAGCAAAGTGACGATGCACTTAGCTCGCCAGTCACTGATTTAGATATTCAAATGACGCCGTTAACCGATCTCAGTCTAACTGCATTGGCGAGAAACTCTGACGTCACGAATAGCGGGGCATTATTGTTTCAAAATCACTGTGGCGCCTGTCACCGCGCGAATGCACAGGGACAAAAGCACTTTCCTAATTTGATTGACCATGATTGGTTATATGGTGGTACGGAAGTCGACATTTTACACTCTATCGAAGATGGACGTCATGGTGCAATGCCGGGCTGGAAAGACATACTGTCGGAAGATGAAATTCTAAAAATGTCTTATTACATTGCATCGCTGCAGCGTCGAAATCTTAATGCACCCCAAGTGAAAGTTGATTTGGGTAAAGTCATTTTTATGCAGTACTGCTCGAGTTGTCATGGAGATGGTACGGTAGCAAATACTGACATCGGGGCGCCAATATTGTCCGATGATATTTGGTTGCATGGCGGTAGTATTGAGGAGATAAAGCACACTATTGAATTTGGATTGAATAATTTGATGCCAGCTTTTTCTGAGCAGCTAAGCCGTAATGAAATCTTAGCCATAGGAGCTTACATCACTGAGCAAAGAAACCAGTATGATGAAAAGCTTGCGGCACTTGACCCTGAATCAATTTCGAGAGGTGAGTATCTCGCCAATGCAGGGGATTGTGTAGCGTGTCATAGTTCAGAAAGTGGTGAACGTTTTGCGGGTGGCCTGCCTTTTAAAACGCCCTTTGGCACGGTTTACTCAACCAATATTACGCCCCACCTTAGCGAAGGTATTGGTGACAATGATTATGCAAACTTTAAAGCAGCGTTATTTGACGGCAAAGGCAAACATGGTTATTTGTACCCGGCTATGCCGTACACCTCTTATCAGTATCTAACCGAGCAAGATACCCAAGATCTGTGGAGCTATTTACAATCGATTACAGCCGTACCAAGGCAAAATGATAAAAATGCGATGATCTTCCCCTCTAATATCCGTATGGGTTTGTTGGGCTGGAATATTGCATTTATGGACACTGACCCGCTGTCGTACTCTGCGCCCGAACATGTTCAGCTTAATGAAGATGAACTCGAGCAGTGGCAGCAAGGTAAGTACTGGGTGATGGGCCTAGGTCATTGCTCTGAGTGCCATACACCGAGGAATTTAGCGCAAGCCTTGATCCCTGAAAAGATCTTCCAAGGTAACCTCATTGATGGCTGGAATGCGCCCAACATCACGGCGCAGGAGCTGTATGAAGATCGATGGGATTTAGAGTCGTTGACAGACTTTCTACACACCGGACATTCATCAAAAGGGTCGGCTTTTGCTGGCATGGCTGATGTGGTGAAAAACAGTACTAGCTTAATGACTCGTGATGACATTGAAACCATTTCACGCTACTTGCTGGTGGGCGATGTGCATAACACCATTCCTGAAGGGCAACAGCAGTTATCCCCCACAGGCTTTGTTGCAGAGTCCTACTCACAAGAGCAGTTTAGTGCTTACGCCTTGTATGCGGATACGTGTGGTGCTTGTCATGGTGAAGATGGAAAAGGACGCGATCCAATAGCGCCAACGTTGCTCCATAACGGCATTATCATGCATAGCGACCCATTCAATACCATCGCGGTGACGATTCGTGGCTTAGCGCCGACCTATTTGGATGAAGAGCGTAACTTTATGCCAATGACCAGCTTTCAGAATGTATTAACGGATAGTGAGTTAGCGGGATTAATTAGTTTTGTTCGTCTCTATCTGGGCGGCCGAGAAGAACCGGTTACCGCGGCACAAGTTAAAGCTGTGCGGCAAAAGCTAGAAAAAGCGGGCTTTGCTGGCAATCTGCATACAACGCCTGATATGTACGATCATAAAGACACGGATATCAATATTGATTAATAGTTTTACTGATTAAAAAAGCCTGCTAATGCAGGCTTTTTTATGTATAAAGACAACGAGCTGGGTTTTCTACGTGACGCTAAAGTGGTAGCGAAGCGGATTGTCTTTATTGTCTCTTTTAGCGTGCTGTGCGATACCACGACTATCGAATCTAAGCGGCTATGGTGTATTAAGGTACGACTTATCTAGGCTGTAATGTACGCTATAAAGCGGCTTTAAATAATCTAACTTGATAATACAACTCGCCACTGCTAGTTTTTAATACAGTATTTTATGCAGCATAAAGATTTGTCGTTTGGGTCAATAAACCTAATTAATCTTGTCGATAATAGTGGATATTAAACAGATTAAAGGAATTGATATGACTTATTTAAAAACGATAGTACTGCTTTTTTGTGTTGTTTTTTCTGCAATGTCAATTGCAGGTGACGACCATGATGCGAGCCCATCGAGTGGTGCTAAAGATATGCCCGGCGCTAAAGGGGTATTTGCCTTTCAGCCCAGAGATTGGATGGAAGGAAAAAAGACTTGGTGGAAAGATAGCGACGGCGTCGCACCTGGCGTTGCCGGTTGTCATATTGGCACCGATGAAAAAGGCACTGCCAATGGCAGAATGTTTGGTGAAGCTTGCATGGAAGATGGCCTACTTGTCGAATCTAATCCAGGTAAAGATGTGCTGCACGCACACACTAATGATACTGGCCACCCAGATAAATTTGATTGTAATGCTTGGTGCGTTGGCACTGGCAACAGCAGTGGCATGTGCACTATTGCCGCTGCAGCGCCTTGTGAACAATCGGCAAAATGTGTTTGTAACTAACTGATTAAGTTTGTCGCTAGTTTCTCCGTAGCACTCGCTCTATCTATAACGTTAGCCATAAAAAAGCGAACCTTTCAGGTTCGTTTTTACTTATTGGTAGCGGCTATATCAGCTGCCAATAAGCGTCTGCAGTAATGTTAGCTGGCTAATTTTTTTATCTAGCTACTACTTATAAACTAAACTGGCCGCGCAGTGTTAGCGCAACTTGCCTAGGGGCTCCTAGGCTCGGCGTACGGGTGAAGTTAGTGGTGATTATTCCTCATCAAACAGGTTCTTACCTTGGAGGTAAAGGCCGATATCTTGCCATTCATAACCGAGTTGCATATTGACCAAGGTGCGGCTGTCATTTTGTAGGTCAAACTCCGCTTCGCCTTCTTTTAGTCCTTCTCGATATGGATTAACACGGTTGGGTGTACTGCTGGCATAGTTGGCATTTAAGCTGGCAAAGATACCGCTATCGGCAGTGTAGGTCGCGCCCACATTGCCAGTCCATTCCGGCGCGGTAAATTGTCTACCAGAGAGATCGTTAACAACTGCACCAGTCTCAGTAGGAATACTGATGACAAAATCAATAAGCTCACTTTTAGCTTGGCCGAAAGATGCATACAAAGCTAATTCGTCACTCAGCTGATAGTTAAGTTCGAGCTCGAAACTTTTAACACTTGATTGGCCCACGTTAACTGTTTTCGTGTCGTAACGGTTTCGCCACCGTTGCAGTGTTAATACTGACTTTACTCGCTGATTGGCTGATATTTAGCGAGTAAATAATACAGTTATGGCACGATGGATTTAGAGCTGTTATTGGTGTTGAAGTGGCAATGCTACTGTTTATTTTTAGTTGTATTTGGGTGATGAAAACACTGTCTGCCAGCAGCGAGGCAAGGGTGGCCGAATTAACGGCTGCACCTGCTTTAGACTAGCAGCGTGGAGTTATTAGTTAGTTGCATTGTGGCGTTCATCCAAGGAGCTAGAGTCTAGCTCCTTGGCGTTTTTGGGTTTGGGTTAGCTTGATGTTGTTAATGTTATATGGCAATGGGGATAAAGGGTAATTTCTCTAAAATCATATATTTATGTTCAGTTTTAATGGCTAGTCATTTCAGGCGTCTCTAGGCGGTTTTGTTTTTTGGCTCTCACAAATAGGAAATAATAATAGCTGCTGGCGGTAAACCAGGATATGGCCAGGCTCCATAAACCATGGGAGAAGAAGTGTGCGCCTCTTAGTTGTTGAGTTAAGCTAAATGTCGCGCCCAAGAGTATGCCAAAGGCTAATCCATACCAGCGTAGTTTAGGTTTGAGCTGCAATGCAAAGTAATACAGCGCAACCCAAGCGTAGCCACCACTTGAGTGTCCACCAGGAAAACATTGTCCAAATTCAGCACCATTAGGTAAGGGGCTAAAAATGGGTACATAAGCAAATTGGCCACCAAATTGAATCACATCCCACGGACAACTAACGTGAGTGAACTCTTTGGCAAACTTTACTAATAGTATTGAGGTCAGCACGCTTAGCGTTAAGCAGAGTAAGTTACGTCTGTATTGGTTCCAACGTTTGCTTTTACAGCTTAATCCCAATGAAATCAGTAATGCTGTGCCTAATACGATAACTAAGTTGCGACCACCGGTGTGCAATACATTTTCACTCAACCACTGGCCTCTTAAAGGCCAGCTATCAACGCCGCCCTCTAGGCTAAAAAAATACTGAGCAATATTAAGATCGAATTGGAAATATTCAAAAATGGCGGCCACTAATAGAAACAGCATTAGCGGGTAGCTGATATGGCGCTCAAGAGAAAAAGGTTGCTGAACATCTACTGTTTTATGCATCGGAACCATACCTATTTTCACCGTGCCTTGTTAGGAAGGCTACTGATATCGGAGGCATGAGTTTATTAAATCACTTGTGAAAGAAATGTCGAAAGAGGATCCGATGAATGTAACGTCAGTATATTAACCATTGAAGCGCCTTTATTACTAAGTTATGGCGATCACTTTTCTGACGTCTGCTAGATAGCTCAAATTGAGCACTTTATTCGATAATTTTGACTGGTAAGTGAACTTGATAACGTATGTTGTCAACCGAGTGTAATTACTAGTCAATCTGCTGATTATAATGAGTTTTAGTTGTTAGCGCTCTTGGGGGGCTAAATGAAATGGTTGTTGGATTTTTAAGATGATTTATCACCCCATAAATAAACTCAATATCAGTGCATTTTTTATTTGCATTTTTTTAAAATCGGTGTAAATTACGCCGCCTTATCTAGTTCAAACTTGTATTGATAGATAGATGTCATAGTCGGATTCTGGTGATTACACCCGAATTATTGTGTTGTTTATTTTGAGTACTCTACACCTCCCCAAGCCAGTCCTGGCCCAAGATCTTTAGAGCATTCCGTTTTATTAAGAGATCCAATTGAAAATTTTATTTTTGATGTACCCATGGGAAAACATCGAACCTGAAACC
The DNA here is from genome assembly GCF_002836075.1 of Shewanella sp. GutDb-MelDb. Classification (NCBI taxonomy): domain Bacteria; kingdom Pseudomonadati; phylum Pseudomonadota; class Gammaproteobacteria; order Alteromonadales; family Shewanellaceae; genus Shewanella; species Shewanella sp. GutDb-MelDb. The sequence continues at coordinate 94,763 of NZ_PJBM01000262.1, forward strand.
GATACTAGCATTCGGTTGATCCATGAGTGCGTTGCACGCAGCTATACTGTTGCGCTAGCGACTACCAGCAATTTAACCATGCGCGACAGTGAAGCGAGTGCGTTTTGCCGTGTGTTTAGTAAAGAGCAGTCGGTACCAAATAATATCGTTTCATTTTATAAAAAAGCGCAGTTTAAAACTCTGCGTTTACCGTTAGCGGGTTTTGACAGCATTATTATGCGTGCCAATCCGCCGCTAGACACCATCGGGCTCAATTTCCTTGATTCAGTGCGTGATGATGTCTTTATCATGAACGATATTGATGGTCTTCGAATTGCTAATAATAAGCTGTATACCGCATCATTTGACGATCCAACCAATCAGTTCATTCCGGTGACTCACGTGTCAAAAACACCTGAGTATTTAGAAGAAGTACTGCGTGAGTCAAAGACCGACAAGATGATTATGAAGCCACTTGATGGCTTTGGCGGCCAAGGCGTTATTTTGGTGGAGAAGGCGGCGCAAAAGAGTTTTCACTCGTTGCTCGAGTTCTACATTAACAGCGGTAAGGGCGGTAACTACGTTATTTTGCAAGAGTATGTCGAAGGTGCCGAGCAAGGTGATGTGCGAATTTTAATGCTCAATGGCGAACCCATTGGTGCTATGAAGCGCATTCCGGCCTCAGGTGAAGTGCGTTCAAATATTCATGCGGGTGGCAGTGTGGTTAAGCATACACTGACCAAAAATGAAAAAGCCCTTTGCAAGCACATCGGTCCTAAGTTGGTGCGTGATGGTTTGTTCTTTGTCGGCATTGATGTGATTAACGAAAAGTTGATTGAAGTTAACGTGCAAAGCCCTGGTGGCATCATGCGGATCAACAAGTTGAACAACGTTAAGCTGCAAAAGAAGGTCATTGATTTTGTTGAAAGCGTGGTCAATGCCAAAGAAGCGTTAAACATCAGAAAAACAGCGTTTAGAAAGGCGATCGACGATGCTCATATTAACTGAAAAAGAGTGTATTGCTTTAATCAATAAAGGCGAGTGCTTCCACGCTGAGGTCGATGGCGGTTCATTCATCGTTAAGATTGATGAATACTCGCCAGTCGTGTGTACGGCTATTCATAATGGACACCGCCTGAGAGCTGATCTGAAAAAGAGCTTCTTACTCACTAAGCCTGAGCGCTTCTATGAGGAAGACCCATACACTGATGAGTTATTGTCATCTTTTCCCATTGTATTGATAGGCAACGATTCACGTTTTGAATACGACTTAAATCGCCCTAAAACGTTATCGACCTATTTTAAAACGGCGTGGGATAAGCAGGTTTGGCAAAAGCCATTAACGCCAAAGCAGCGCGGTGAGAGCCATGCTAAGCATCAGTCTTTTTATAATGTGCTCGGGGCACTGGTTGCTCGCTTAGAAAAGCAGTTTAAAAACAGCATTGTGTTTGATGTGCACTCATACAACCATCAACGCATTGAGGCGAATACGCCAACATTTAATATTGGCACTAGTCAAATTGATACTGAGCGCTGGGGTGAGACCTGTCAACATTTTGAAAAACAGCTGAATAAAATAGCGCTACCAAACCTTGATGTACGTGCAGCAACCGATGAAGTGTTTCAAGGGCGTGGTTATTTAATTGCGCATATTAACGCGCACTTTGACAACACCTTGGTGTTGCCAGTGGAAGTGAAGAAAGTGTTTATGGACGAAACCACGGGCGAGTTGTACCCCTTGGTGTTAGAGGAGTTAAAAGCGGGCGTTAAACAAGCGATATCAGAAACTGCAGCGTATTTTATGCGCCGCTTTGGCAAGCGTAAGTCTGTCAGGAGCATTGATCTATTATCATCGACATTACCGCCAGAGCTGTTATCGCTCGACAAGAGCTTGTTTAAGTTGGCCAATAACGTCGCCACGCTGAAATATATTAACCCGATTAATATCGCTAGCGAGCGTAAAAAGTTTTTAGCCCGTAAAGGGGCTGTTGCGCCTGAGTTTAACTACAAACAGTTAAATTTGAACCCGTACCAGTTCCGAGAACTGCTGTATAAGTTGCCCGTCGAAAACGTGATGGATGCTGACATTCAACAGCTTTATCGGCATGTGATTGATAACTTAGCGACAAAGATTGATCTGCTGTGCTCTATTGGCACTGATGACTTTGTTTATAACTCGCTTAAATATTATGGTCAGCCAGATAAAGATGACATAGCAAATGCTCAGTTCTTATTGCGTGCGCCAGCCATTGAAGCTGATGAAGACGCGTCTATTTTTGATGCCGACCATGCGGTTGAGTCATTCCAAAAGCAGGCGGATGAGTGGGGGCTGAAGTGTAAGGTCGAAAAATCTTCTCGCTTGGTTGCCAAGGCAATGGTTAATAATGAAAAGGGCAGCTTGTTAATCAATAAAGACGCCATGTTCAGTAGCAAAGAGCTGATTGCATTTGCTTACCATGAGCTTGGAGTGCATATGTTGACCACGGTTAACGCTAGGCGTCAGCAGTTAAAGGTATTGTCTCTTGGCTTAGTGGGCAATACTCATACTCAAGAGGGGTTGGCGATTTACAGCGAGTATTGCTCTGGCAATTTAACCTTGAGCCGATTGAAAATACTGGCGATGCGAGTGATAGCGGTTAACTTAATGCTGGAGCAGCGAGATTTTTCGATGACGTTCCACACTCTAATGCGCGAATATAGTCAAACAACAGAGCAGGCATTTACCTTAACCACGCGAGTTTATCGCGGTGGTGGTTTTACCAAAGACTTCCTTTATTTAAAAGGCTTTAGAGATATTGTGAACTTGAGTAAAACTATGCCGCTAGATAACTTACTGGTAGGTAAAGCTGGTTTACTCGATTTGCCTATTATTAACGAAATGGTCGAACGAAACATGCTGGAAAAACCAGTGCCGCTATTTGCACTGCAGCATACCGCTACGGCCGATACTGCAGTTATCGATTATCTGGTCTCAGCTATTCGTTAATTGTCGTGTTATACCGATAAACATGCCTTGTTCCAGAAATGGAGCAGGGCTTTTTTTCAGCTGGTTTTGGGATGACTAACTCGTTTTTGAACCACAGCTTGTTAGAACTTAAGCGCTAATGGGAGAGTGATGCTAATAGAAATATCAAAATCAGTAATCAATCCTAATTAGCTGCAACCTCTTTATGTTTTTATGCTCATAAGACTTACCTGTATATCTACATCAACCGGCCCTTATTAAGGAGGCCACAGATATAATGGACACATTTATCATCTCTATGTGGCTGTCATTGTTAGCCGGCGGCAACAGAGGATTAGTTTCGATAATTTCACTGTAGTTCATTAGATTAAAACTAATCTTTCTGGCTCATTCAACATAGAGACAGCCCTGCTTTTATTGATATTCCTTTCATTGGCTGATACTAAGTTAACATTGACATTTCTTTCACATTTTCTGGGTTAGGGTTATGTGTCGATTTGGTTAACGGATTAATGATAATAAATCAGGATATATAATGAAAAAATTATTGCTGTTACTGAGCTTTATGGCGTTTAGCTTAAGTGCCGCGCCTTCGTTGGACTACCAGGTACAAAATTTTCAAGACAAATTGGTTAGCCTTAATGAGTTTAAGGGGAAAGTGGTCTATTTGGATTTTTGGGCCTCTTGGTGTGGGCCTTGCCGTAAGTCTTTTCCGTGGATGAATGCAATGCATCAGAAATACCAACAACAAGGACTGGCCATTGTTGCTATTAACCTAGATGAAAATAAGGCGCTAGCTAAAAAATTCCTATCAAAATTACCCGCCGACTTTCATATCCGTTTCGATCCGCAAGCAGATGTCGCCAGCAAGTTTGATCTGCAAGGTATGCCAAGCAGCTATATCTTCAATCGTCAGGGAGAGTTAGTACAAATGCATCTGGGTTTTTTTGAAGAAAAATCGGCAGATTATGAAAATGAAATTATTGAATTGCTGAAGGAGTAACTCATGAATCGAACCATCATTGCTATTGCTATTGCGATCAGTTTATCCGCTTGTTCAAGCTTGGGTGTCGAGCCTTGGGAGAAAAATCAGTTGGCTCGGGCCGATATGGCGCTCGACAGCGAGAAATTAGACTTAGCCCTTGATGACCATATCTATTTTAGTAAAGAGGGGAGTAGTGGTGGTCGTTCACTCGCGGGAGGTGGATGCGGATGCAATTAAAGAATCCTAGTAATATCGCTAAAGCATTAGCGCTTGCTAGTTGCGCTCTGGTTGGGCAAAGCGCCCAAGTTCAAGCCAGTGAAGAAAAGTTGGATGATTGGAAAGTTGATGCTGCCATCATGTACTACGGTGAGGAAGATAGAGTCCAGGCCGTTGAAGCTATCGGCAATGTGCAGAAAGCATTTGGCGATGAGTCTCTATTGGATATGAAACTGGTTGTGGATAGCTTGACCGGTGCATCAGCGTCTGGCGCTGTCGCCCAGGCAGAAACTCAAACCTTTACCCGCCCCTCCGGTAATGGTCAATATGAAACTGCTCCAGGTGAAACGCCTCTCGATGATACCTTTCATGATACCCGAGTGCAGGCAAGCGCAAACTGGGCTGAAACCTTGTCTCCGGTATGGAAAACCAATGTGGGTGTGAATGGATCTAAGGAGTTTGATTATTTCTCTATGGGTCTCAATGCTGGAATTGAGCGCAGCTTCAATAAAGACAACACCACACTGGTGTTATCGGGTGCTTACACCTTCGATACCATAGATCCGGTTGGTGGCAAGCCCGTAGCGTTTTCGGCCATGGCAGTCAGAGGAGATTATAATACCGAAGAGGAATATAGAACGGCTTTCGATCTGACTCGTGTTGAGGGAACTGAAGACAAAAAAACCATGGATATGATGTTAAGTATCACCCAGGTGCTGAGTCGTCGATGGGTATTTCAGGCAAACTACGGCTTGTCCAGCATATCGGGCTATATGACGGATCCTTATAAAATCTTGAGCCAGGTAGATGATACTGGGACGTCGCAGGGTTATTTATATGAGAATCGTCCGGATTCTCGTCTCAAACACAGCTTCTATATGATGACGAAAGGGGCGCTAGATGCGGGTGTTGTCGATTTTTCTTACCGTTATAGTACCGATGATTGGGACTTAAACTCCCATACTCTGGAGACCCATTATCGCTACTATTTCAGTGGGCGCTTCTATGGGCAGGTGCACCTGAGATATTATCAGCAACAAGCCGCCAATTTTTATCGTCCCTTCCTGATGGCTGACGAACCTCTTCCCGAATATGCCAGTGCAGATTACCGTATCGGTGATATGAGCAGTTATACTTTGGGGCTTAAGTTTGGCCAGCGCCTCTCCGGCGGTCATGAGATGAGTTATCGACTGGAGTACTATCAACAGAACCCAGAGAATAACGGCACCGAGTTAGTCGGCCAGTTGCAAGATCAGGATCTGTTTCCTGCGGTGAAAGCCATCATGGCACAGGTGAGTTACTCGTTTTAAATGTTAGCTCACTTAATTCGCGTAAATTAAGCGATAAGCATGCCGTTCTCCTATCATGTAAGGTGATTGTAGCGGATGTTTTAGTCATTCTGGGTCTAGTGAAATTGAAAGCGGGAGAATGAGTATTCAACATCAAAGGGCATCATCTAATTTTCAATTGAGTCGTCGCAGCTGGGGGCATGTAGGTTCGTTCCGTGCGATGGCGAGTCCCTGTGAGTTACTCATCGCTAACGAAGATGAAAATATTACGCGTGCCATGATGGAATTAGCCACTTGTGAAGCCGCACGCATCGAACAAAAATTTAGCCGCTTCATTAAAGATAACCCTCTGTGGAAAATCAATCATGCCGCGGGGAAAGCCTCTCCCATCGATGCCGAAACAGCGAGTTTGCTGCAGTTTGCCCGCCAATGTTATCAACTCAGTGAGGGGCGTTTCGACATCAGCGCCGGTCCCTTAATGGCACTGTGGCGCTTCGATGGGAGTCAGTTCCCCAAGGCGAGTGATATCGAGCGAGCGAGGGCGTTAGTCGATTTTTCAAAGGTGAGCTTTAACGAACATCAACTGCAGTTTCCTGCAGGCATGTCTCTCGACTTTGGCGGTATCGCTAAAGAGTATGCCGTCGATAGAGTGGCTTATCTGCTTGCTGAGCAGTGGCCCGCTATTTCGGTGCTGGTTAACTTTGGCGGTGATATCGCTTGCCCAGTCTCTAAAGCGGCAGATGCCCCTCCTTGGCAAGTGGGCATTGAAAATCCCCAACGACTCGATAGCGCTGCGGCGTTACTGGAAATTCGCCAAGGCGCACTGGCCACTAGCGGTGATACCCGCCGATTTATCGAAAAAAATGGTCAGCGTTTTGGCCATATCATCGATCCAAGAACCGGCTATCCCATAGTCAAAGCGCCCCGTTCGGTCACCGTCCTCGCCCCTAACTGCGTCATGGCAGGTATGCTAGCAACCATGGCGATGCTTGAAGGCGCTCAAGCCGAAGCCTTTCTCAGCGAACAAGAAGTAGAGTTTAAGTGTTTTAGATAGAGACTCGGTTCCAATGACCTGCGGTCAGCGCATGTGCAGACACAACTCAGGTTGGATGTAACTCTTTATAAAAAAGGGTTATAAAAGCATGAATATTCGGTATGTTTGAATCGATTCACATCAGATTAGCAGTCTTTCTAGCACTGCTGTTTACTACAGAAGGGGCGAAGTGCCACGACTTGTTCGGCCGTAAGGCCGTTGCTTTAGTCAAGCGAGTAAAAAGTACCGAGTCTATTAAGTCCGGTAAAGCACTTTAATAACGTACTCATTGCAATGTACTATTACAGCGCTTCACAATGAGAAAGTGTTTAAGACACTCGAAAGTCAGCTTACAATATCTATACGCCTCTACGTCCTGTAAAGCACTTTAATCACATGCCAACCGAATTTGGTTTTAACTAAATGCGGTGTAATCAACTCACCGCTGAAGCAGACCTTATCGAATTGCGGCACCATTTGGCCTCTTTTGAACTCGCCTAAACTACCGCCTTTTTTACCCGACGGACAGCTAGAGTGTTTCTTAGCAAGCACGTCAAACTTAACGCCTTTGTTCAATTGTTTAATAATGTCTTCGCCAAGCTCTTTATGCTTAACCAAAATGTGCAGTGCAGCTGCCGTTTTTGCCATGTTTAGGCCTATGTCATGATGAAACTAATAGGCCGATTATACCGTTTAATCTAAGGGGGAGGCTAGGGTTGATATTAGCAATGCTTACCGTAAGCAGCTGAAGGTCTACTTACGGTAAGGCTGCTGATGAGCTTACTGAGCTTGCTTGGAGATATTGATAAGATCCTGCATGTCGATATCGACCGTAAAACTGCCGGGTACTTGTCGTGGTGGAAATGCTTTAAAGCTTTCTAACATTTGTTTTACTTTTACCTGTGCCGGAACAGCAACAAATGCACGCTTATACCACCAGTCATCGTAACCAAAGCCCTGATCACCTTTTTCGTAAGGGTCAGTAGCAAGATCAAACAGTTTAGGGATTCTTAAGGTTGTTTGAGACTGAGTCCAAACAGCCATGCCTTTGCTTTCTTGGATCTTAAAATTAAATTTCCAACGGCCATCCCGCATAGCAAGTAATTCACCATCATCAGACCAATAGAAAAACTGCTTTCGAGCGCTTTCATCAGTTTGATGGCTGAGGTAATCGACTTGATTATAACCATCTAAATGATTGTGGTATTGCTTACCATTTTTGGCGGTATAACCCGCGAGTAATTGCTTTTTTATCTCTGAGTTACCAGCGATGCTGGTGAGGGTTGGAAACCAGTCCGATGACGACATTATACCGTTAAACTTGGAGTTTGGTTTAATGTGCTTGGGCCACTTTACTAACGCCGGCACCCTAAATCCGCCCTCCCAGCCAGTATTCTTTTCACCTCTAAAGGGACCTGTGGCAGCGTCTGGCCAGGTGGCATTCATTGGGCCATTATCGGTGGTATAGATCACCAGCGTATTATCATCAATATCGAGTGAGGATAAATGGGCCAGCAACTCTCCTATCAGGTTATCGTGTTCGACCATACCATCAGCGTAGTCTCCTAAGCCCGTTACACCTGAATGTTTATCGCTGACGTGAGTGTAGTTATGCATTCGCGTGCTGTTATACCAAACGAAGAAGGGCTTTTTCTGCTTCACTTGGCGGCTGATAAAGTCATTGGCTGCTGCTAGGGTTTCATCGTCTACGGTTTCCATACGTTTACTTGTCAGCGGGCCGGTATCTTCAATTTTTCCATCTGCGTAGGAATGAATAACGCCACGCGGACCAAAGCGTTTTTTAAAGGCCGGGTCTTTCGGGTAATCGGCATTTTCAGGTTCCTCTTCAGCATTCAAGTGATAGAGGTTACCCATAAACTCATCGAAACCATGGTTAGTCGGTAACATCTCATCTCGATCGCCCAAGTGATTCTTTCCAAACTGTCCGGTTGCGTAGCCTAAGTCTTTAAGGGTTTGCGCCAAGGTTATATCTTGAGGCTGTATTCCTTGGCTAGAACCAGGTAAGCCGACTTTGCTGAGTCCGGTGCGAACAGGCATTTGTCCGGTAATAAATACCGAACGACCAGCAGTGCACGACTGCTCTGCATAATAGGAGGTAAGCATTGCGCCTTCATTGGCAATGCTATCGATGTTTGGCGTTTGATAGCCAAGCATGCCGTTGTTATAGGCGGAAATATTGCTGTAGCCAATATCGTCACCAAATATCACCAGAATATTGGGTTGCTCTGCGGCGCTAGCGGTACTGATGAGTATAGAGCTGACAATCAGGCTTTTTATCATGCTTATCATAATTAATATCCGTATTTTATTGAGTCAATGAGGCGCATTTAATGGGCTGGCAAGTAGGTGCCGTACTCCATACTTTTTCCAAGTTCAGGGTGGATCTCATCATGTTCACAGGCCAGATTCCCGTTGATAAATACCTGTTCGACTAGCCCCGGATTTCGGTTAACTAAGCGTTGTAGGTCAAAGTTTTCCATGTCTGCCCAACTGACTTGCTCTAGGTTTTGGGTAAATTTGGCGGGATTGATAATCACTATGTCTGCTCTATCACCCATGTGAATGCGCCCGGCATCAATGTTGAACCACTGCGCTTGATCGCCTGTCATACGAAATACCGCTTGCTCCATTGTCATAATGGCTTGGTTTTCATCGATACTTTCATTGACGAGCTTTAGCATTCTTAATGGCAAGTTATAAAAGGCCATATTCCGAATATGAGCACCCGCATCGCTAAAGGTGATTAAAGACTTTTTATCTTTGACCATGTTTTTAAGTATGTGCTTACGGTGGTTCGCGACGGTGGTGTACCAGCGAAGATCAGTACCGTATTCCACAACGAGGTCGAGAAATAGGTCGACCACATGGATCTGTTTTTTATCGGCTACTTCGGCAAAGTTTTTACCCACGATGGATTCATCTGGGCAGTCGAGAATAATGGCGTCACCAAAGTCGCGTTGCCAGACTCTAGGGCTGAGTTTTTCACCGTAGAATTTTCTAAAGTCACGGCGATATTTTTCATCTTTTAGTAATGCGTTACGGGCTATTTTGTCTTTTAGATCTAATGCCAGTTCGCCGGCACCGAACTCTTCAAAAAACACCACATCGATACCGTCAGCGTAAACAGTGAAGGGGGTTGGTAGCACTTGCCAGCGAAAATCACCATTGAAGAAGTTGGTGACTTGAGCGGCTAGGTTGGTGATTTTACTCAAATAGACGCTGCCTTTTAGATCCATTCGACTAATTAAGGTGGTCTTTAAAGGCTTTTTGAAAATGCCGATGCATTCGCGCATGTATTGATTTATTTGCAGAATGGCGGCTGCGTTGGGTGCCCCTTGATGCACCCGGTCATATTGGCGCACTAAATTATTAAGGCGGGAAACTTCTTTCCACTTAGCGTAGGTGCTCGGTAAGCTTTTGGACCATTCACGATTACCGTCAAGTTTGTCCCATTTAAGGCACATGGTTGATAATCCTAAAAAGCCAATCTCTAGAGACTCTTTTAGCAGGCGTTCCATCTGTACCATTTCAGCTTCAGTGGGCACTACATTGCGATCAGTGGCACGGTGTAAACCCATAACGGCGACTCGCATATCGCTGTGGCCTAGCATGCTAACGACATTGGGGCCTAGCGGATGGTTTTTAGCAAATGTCACCCACTGCTTTGGTGTGTGCCAGGTTTTGTATTTTTTTAGAATAGGCAACACTTTTTCACGAGGAACGGTTTCAACTCGAGTAAAGATATCAGAGGCATCTTCATATTCACTGCACACCATGCTCAATGAACAACTACCGACCAAAACGGTGGTGATGCCATGGCGAACTGACTCCGATAAGCTCGGACTGACAATCAGCTCAGCATCATAGTGTGTGTGGGTGTCGATAAAACCGGGCATCAGCCATTTATCTTCGGCATCAATAATATGATCGCAGCCGGTTTCACTAATGTTTGAGCTAGATACTTTGGCTATCCTGCCGTTTTTTATCGCAATATTTTGAATAGATGAGGCTGCGCCAGTGCCATCAAAATAGCGAGCTCCCTTGATAATGGTATCGTATGCAGACATTGAAAACTCCGAATGTTGTTAATCGTTTTTATTATGTTTATCGATTCGACACATTCAGATTAAGGCTTAGCTAATTAACATTCTTGTCATTTGGTGACAAATTGGCGATTATCTAATCACAGTTAGTTGATAGGTGACGTATTGATGCAGCAAGATTATCTCATTCGTAGTGGCTCGTTAGTGGGGTTTGATGGCTTAGTGACCGAACTGGGAGGTGATGCTGAACACTTGCTTTTACAATGCGCTTTAACCGCTGAAGACATTGTTAACCCCGATAATATGATTGCCGTTGCGGACATGATTAACTTGCTTGAACTGAGCGCAGAACAGTTAAATTGCAAAGACTTTGGTTTACGTTTAGCGGCGACACAAGGGCTTGAGATGTTGGGTGCGGTAGGCATGATAATGCAGACAAGCCAAACAGTGAGAGCAGCCTTGATTCATGCGCAGCGTTATATGGCGATACATAGTCAGGGTGAATATTGGATGTTGCGTGAGTTTGCTTCATCGGCGTTTATCGAACGTTATCAAGTGTTCCAAGATATAAGCCATGCAAAGCAGTACAAGGAGTTATCTTTTGGTGTGTGTTTAGGCTTAGTTAAAACACTTATTGGCCCTCAAGTAAAATTGGACCGACTTGAGTTCGCCCATACCGCAATATCTGATAGTGCGGTATATCGAAAATACTTTGAGTGCTCTGTGGTGTTTAATCAGGAAAATGACCGACTGGTCCTCGATAACAGTTATTTAGCACAGAAATCGCAATCGATTTCAGCGCAAGATAAAGCTCAAGTTGAAGGTTATTTAGAGGCCCTCATTGGACAGTTTGGTGATGATATTGAGCGTAAGGTTAAAACTTTAGTTTTACAAACGATGGGGATGGGGGATGCGAATATTGATGAAATTGCGTCAATGTTGAATATGAATAGGCGCACCCTTCAACGGCGCTTAAGATGTAAAGGTCTAACATTTAAGCAGTTATTGATGGACGTTAGAGTGAGTTCTGCCTGTTGGCATTTAACCTCAAGTCAAATTGACATTACCTTGTTATCTGAGGTGTTGGGCTTTAGCGATGTGAGTGCTTTTTCTAAATCGTTTAAACATAGGATGCAGCTGTCTCCTTTGCAGTGGCGCAAGCAAAACACACAATAGTCAGTGACTCGCTTTGCTGCTTGATTATAATGGGTGAATATAAGTTAGTTGGAAGAGTGAGTGTTAAAGTCTAAGGCATATCATCGCATTGGTCCTGATTACCGTTTTGATGAGCAAGTCAGTTTTGTTGATGTCAAAGAGGTGTTTGGCTTAGGTCATATCCGCTTAGGCAAGTGGGTAGAAAATGCGGAGCGTGATAAAGCGGCAAATCTGATCTTTGACTCCTTAGCGGACCTTGCTTTTATTTTAAAGCTACCGCCTAAAGCGCTCGGTTTACGGCAAACACTTAACCTTGCTTTTGGTACCGGTGGCCAAAAAGGAGTGCAGGCGCATTATGCGCCGGATAGACGTGAACTGGCACTGGCTAAAAATGCGGGTGCTGGGGCACTTGCGCATGAGTTTTGGCATGCCTTTGATCATTATATCGCTCCAAAATCATTTCATATCTCATCTAATAGAATCTCTTTTGCGAGTCATAGTTGGATTGCAGATGTAAAGCCGATTAAACATCCGTTAAACCAACGCTTAGAACGGGTATTTGAAGTGAGTATGCTTAGCGACGATGGTGAGGAAGGGCATGACTATGTCTGCCGCGCGATTGCGTTAGATAAGCAATATGGCACGCAGTACTTTTCAAAACCAACCGAATTAATGGCGCGCGCGTTTGAATCTTGTATCGAATCCTATGCTGATATTAGTAATCCTTATTTAGTGGATGAAACCTTACATTCAGACCTTTTTGATGCTGGCGGTTATCCTACGATCGAACATCGACAGCAAATATTCAGTGTGTTGATTGATTATTTTGAACCCTTGGGTGAGGCGTTAGGCCGAGAGTAAAGTACAGATTATATTGATATTAGAGACAAAAAAGCCCGCATTAGCGGGCTTGGTCTCGAACTGGCTGACAGTGAAAATGATCCGTTAAGCGGTCTTCACTTTCCAATTAACTTTTTCACCAGCGAAGAAAGGGACGATAGGGTTGCCGTTTGGCAGAATGATCTCTGACGGTACTGTCCAAGTCTCTTTTATCAGCGTGACGGTACTCGTGTTGCGTGGCAGACCATAAAAGTCTGGACCATGAGTACTGGCAAAGCCTTCAAGCTTATCCAACGCACCTAAGTCATCAAACACCTGAGCATAAAGCTCTAATGCGCTCCAAGCGCTATAACAACCTGCACAGCCGCATGCAGATTCTTTACGGTGCTTTTCGTGTGGGGCAGAGTCGGTGCCTAAAAAGAACTTACTTGAACCCGTCGCCACAGCAGCGCGCAGCGCTTCTTGATGAGTACTGCGTTTTAAAACCGGTAAGCAGAAATTATGTGGGCGCACGCCACCAACCAGTAGATCATTACGGTTAAGCAGTAAATGCTGTGGCGTAATCGTGGCTGCTACATTATCTGCGGCTGACATGACAAAGTCTGCAGCTTCTTTAGTGGTGATGTGTTCAAACACCACTTTAAGGTTTGGGAAGGCATCAACGATACGCGCTAGGTAGCGCTCAATGAAGAGAGCTTCACGATCAAAAATATCGATATGTGATTCAGTCACTTCACCATGAACAAGCAGCAGTAAACCGTGTCTGGCCATTGCCTCAAATATAGGAAATAGCGAATCTAACGCTTTTACTGCCGCATCAGAATTGGTGGTGGCACCCGCTGGGTAAAGCTTTGCTGCAACAATACCCGCGGCTTTAGCATCGATGATGTCTTGCTCTGTCGTATTGTTGGTTAGGAAAATGGTCATTAGAGGTTCAAAATTAGAACCTGCTGGACGAGCAGCTAAAATCCGCTCACGGTATGCAATGGCAAGCTTTGCATCTGTGATAGGAGGTAACAGATTGGGCATCACGATAGCGCGATTAAACAATCTTGCGGTTGCTGGTACGGTTTCTTGCAACATATCTCCATCACGAAAATGAAGGTGCCAATCGTCTGGTGTCAGTAGGGTAAGCTGCGTCATGTAGGGTTCCTAAGCGTTTACGACAAAGTATTAGGTGCTTTCTTATATGCTATTTTTGCGAGCTATATTGTGCCTGAAATCGCCTCTGCTTAATAGCAGTACCTGCGAAGATAACAGTAACGTTAAGCTTGTTATCGTGGCTTGTTTGAAAATATTTGTTTCGCCAATATTCTATGAGTTGATCCAGCCTATCCGTAGATATGAATCTAATTTTGTAGTGGCGCGCAAACAGATTATAAAAAGAGCGGTCTGTGAAAACCGTTATAGAGTTACTTATTTCACCGATGGCTGTTAACCTCTACTGTCATTTATAAAGAAGAATGTTTATCTGTATGCGTCTTGATAAGTTTTTGTGTAAAAGTACTGAGCTAACCCGTATTGCAGCTACTCAATGTATTGAGCTGGGCGAGGTGAGCGTGAATGACAAGGTTATTACCGAAGCTAGATTTCAAGTGCATGAGAACAACTCTGTTGTTTGGCAAGGCAGGCGATTAGTCGCCCGGCCTTCACGCTATATCATGCTGCATAAACCCGTTGATACTTTGAGCTCGAATGTCGATGGTGATTACCCGAGCCTATTTCGTTGCATTGATGTGGATAGAGCTGAGGATCTGCATATTGTGGGACGCTTAGATGCTGACACCTCTGGATTAGTATTGCTGACCGATGATGGTCGTTGGTCATTTGAAATCATCAGACCGGAAAAACAGTGCCCAAAAACTTATCGAGTCACACTGCGCGATGCTATTGGCGACGATGTTGCGGCTAAATTTTTAGTGGGTGTTCAACTGCAAAATGAGTCACAACTTACTGCGGCTGCGCATCTTAAGGTTGTGACTGAAAATGAAGTACTGCTGACGATCACTGAAGGCAAGTATCACCAAGTAAAGCGAATGTTTGCCGCCGTAGGTAATCGAGTTAATGGTCTTCACCGTGAACAAATTGGCAGCTTGCAACTTGATGTTGAACTTGCTCAATGGCGCTACCTTACCCCCGATGAAGTGGCCAAGTTTCTGTAATTTTGAGCGAGTTAATTTTTTAGTGTATTAGTTTTCGTGTTGATTAAAGAGCCAAGGTGGCAGCTTGACGCTGCCGTTGCTGGCTTACTCTACCCAATGCAGTACGTCGCGAATGATCGACCAGCGAGGCAGCTTCTCAACAGCACCTTGTCCCAGCATCCAATAGTTATAGATCTCATCTTGGTGACCATCGACTTTGCGCAAGCGCTGCCAGTTATTGACATAGTTGAGTAGTGATTGGTTTGATTGGGCAACGGCGTATGCTACTGGGTAACGTGATTTACTTTCGAGCAAAGCAATACCGTAACCTGGGAAGAATAGTGTCCAGGCTGAGCCTGCTTGAGCACTGATCACCACTGCATCGTATTTATCTTTTTTCTGTCTAAAGAAATCTTTATAGCCGTCTATTTTTACAAATTTAATATTTGGCGCTTTTAAACGAGCATCTTCAACGACGTCGCTGTGCTCTACATAAGCGATAGTGACTGCGTCCAGTTCCAATATTTTTTCAGTGCTTTTAAAGGTATTTACCAAGTGATCTTTTGTCGCCAGAGCTAAGTTCAGCTCCAGTACCGGGTTGCTATAGCTGAGTGCATCCATCTGCTCAATATCCATGGCTAAACCAGACATGGCAATATCAAAAAAACCCGCGTCTAACGCTTGAGCGAGTTTGCTTTTCTTGAATGGAATAAACCCGACTTTAACGTTGAGATCTTCCGCGAGCTTAGTCGCCATAGCTGTATCAAAACCAACAAGATGGCCAGTGTTATTGTAGTAACTAAAGGGCACATTACTGGGTATATAGCCGACTCTAAGTATTCCTCTGCTGCGGATCTCTTTAATCCCAGCAATGGGGGATCGCGGAGTTGTTCCTATCACCGGAAACTGTTTACTGACCTTTGTTGGGACTTTATCGGCCACCTGCATATTCGCAATAACGCCGCTGGTGGTCTCTGGGCTATGAATAAATAGCCCCATGCCCACGCGGCATACAACCAAGGTCAAAATAAGGCTTATGCCGATCCCCAAGCCCATTTTGAGCAATTGAGTTGGACGCAGTGTAAGGTGCTTTTCAAACAATGCAGCAGTGAGTAGCGTCAGTGCAAACAGGTTCATCACGGCGGCGATGGAGTTGAATTTTCCTGTGATAAAGCCAGACATCACAAATAGCTGAAATAGATCTGACGGTAAATGGACCAGATCCAGCATAAAGGGGATCGCCACATACACACTGCCAAATAGCGATAATAAGCCACTAATAGAAAGTGATGGAATACTACTGATATCAACAGGCGTGCCATTAAACCAACCCGCAAAGAGGACAAAGAGGATCACGGTTAACTTGCCAATATTAGGAAACGTGAACGCAATCGGAACCAAAATTTCTATCAAGGTGGCGCCATCTTCACTCAATTTATCGTGTTCACGCATGACCTGCTTGCACTCTTCCACAATCACTGGAATAACAATAAAGATGTTCCCTGTGGCAAATGCGGTCACTAAGCTCGCCTTTGAGACCCGTAGCGCTTGTGCAAAAGTGATAGGGGTTAAAGAGGCGACAATCCACGGCAAAATCCAAAAGGTGAGTAGCAGACAGAGCACAAAGTAGCTGATTAAATACACCTGCATACTGGCAAACTCATCAACCCCCATAGTGCCTGCTGCGGAGGCTGACATGGCAAAAATTCCGATAGGAAGTACTTTGACCAAGCCTTGAGTGATGCGAGAAAATATCTCTGAACTGGTGTGCATAAAGGTTAAAATTTGCTGTTTATTTTCGCCCTGCATGCCAATAAGTGCAAGCCCCATGGCGATACTGAACACCACCATTGCGGGCACATAGCCCCCCGCCATAGATTCGAACGGGTTTGATGGAATATAGAGTTTGAAATAGTTGATGGGGGTTACAGGTTCAATGCTACTGGTGCTGAAGAAAGCAGCTGATTCAACGACTGGAAATGAAAGTGGCATTAAGGCGACTGTGAGCAACCCCAGTCCCCAGAGCAGTATCATGATAAGTCCCGCGCGGCTGAAAATAAGCTTGGCAGTATTCTTTTGTAATTTACCGATACCGCCCACCAGCGAGACCACGATATAAGGGAGAACGGTCATTTGCATGAGTAATATCACGCTGGTGCCAATTGTGCCCATCCAGCTTACGGATTCACCAAAGAATAGGCCAACGCCGAAACCCAAAAACATGGCCACTAACATCTGTGTCGAGCTGGTCATTGCTAGTATTTTTTTTAGCACCGATCCCATCCAATTATTATTTTAGTTTTAGTGGTAAGCTCAAATGATTAAAAGTAGAGCTGAAAATGTTCGTTTTAGCGATTGAAATACCCTGAAGGTTAAAAATGTTTTTAACCTTGGTTTACGCTGTCCTATATTAGCTAAAGCTCAGCCACGCTAGCGCTGGTATGACATAGCCATGTTCATTATAGATATAGATAGCTTTAACTTTAAAGTAAATATTTTAAAGTTTGCTCATTAGTATTAACAATTTGATTTACCAGCGACTTCAAGGTTTTTTAGTCACACAAAAAATCATTACTGCTGAGTATTGTTAGCGTTACTTACTAAGCTGAAAATGATCTTCTAACAGACAGTGTATTACGCTCATGTTCTCGCTTTTTATTCAGTTATTGATGCTCAATTGAAAACAATAAAATCTACCACTAGCGACGAATAAATGCGCTAGGATCTCGCAAATTGAGTAATAGTTGCTAGGCTTTATGCGTAATTATGTTGGCATGTTTCAAATCTCATACTCTCTCTAATGTGTTTTCTTAACTTTTAATGTTGACGTGATTGCGACTCACTCACTGAAAGGATTATAGAAATGAAAAAGATTCTATTTAAGATATTCACCTGTAGCTTATTGGCGATGATGGCGTTGATGAATACCGCCGTTGCCGCTGATGCAAAGCCTGATTCACTTGCTGATGTATGGGTTATGGTACCTAACCATGGCCAAGAGTCTGCATTTGAAACCGCGTTTATAAAACATGTTCAGTTCCGTGCAAGTCAAGGTGACCCAAGAGCATGGAAAGTCTATCGGCCTACAATCGGCACCGGCATGGACCGCTATATTATTCGCTACTGTTGTACTCAGTGGAATGATGTTGATGGCTATCAAAAGTGGCAGGCCGATAACAAGATCCTCGATGACTGGTACGCAAATGTGGCGCAGTATATTCATCATTATGAGCACTTTTACAGCCGTTTAGACATCGAAAATAGTAACTGGCCACAAGACAGTGAAGAGTTTAAGTATTTTGCAGTCACCAATTACCGAGAGAAGATGGGCAGTAGTAAAGGTATTGCCGCGGGTAAAAAGCTGTTAAGTGACAATGCTAAGGCGATGAAGTGGCCATATTCTTGGTCATGGGCTGATTCTATTGGTGGTGAAGGGGGACTTAGTTTAGTTATTCCCTACAACAATTACGCTGGCATGACGCCGCCAGACAAGTCATTTGCGGAAGTATTAGCGACCCATATGGGTGATGAAGCTAAAGCTGGGGCGGCGTTAAAAGCGTGGTCTGATAATTTTCACTCCACCACTTACACCGTATATAGGTTAGTGGATGAGCTATCGATGAAAGATAAGTGATGACTCAAATATACAGATAGCGAGATCATAAAGCCGCGTTCGCGGCTTTATTTGTGTAACCACGTTAGCCCAATCTCTCAGCTGCGAGATCGATAAAGGCCCTAACTTTTGGCGATAAATGTTTTCGACTCGGGTAGATCACAAAAACGTCAACGTCGATTGTTGGAAAGTTATCAAACAGCACTTCAAGTTGATTACTCTGTAACGCCTCTTGCATATAAAAGCTTGGTAGCCTGGCTACGCCATGACCTTCAAGCACCATCGCCAGTTGCATATGGCCGTTGTTACAGAGGACTTTAGGACGCACATCTACAGAGAAGGATTTACCATCATTATCGATATAATCCCAGCGGCTCGGCGATTTTAGATTGGAATAACAGATCCCATTATGATTGGCTAACTCGCGTGGATGGTAAGGCTTACCATGGCGTGAAATATAGTTTTTTGAAGCCACAGTAAAGGCTTTACAGGAATAAAGCTTGCGACAAATAAGGCTGGATTCATCAAGCTGTGATGATGCTCGAATAGCAAGATCGTAACCATCGGCAACCACATCAGTGCGTTTATCACTTAAGTCCAACTCTAAGCTGACGTTAGGGTAGCGCTGCAGATATTCAGAAATGATGGGCTCAAGGTGATTTTGCGCAAAACCTATCGGGCAGCTTAGTTTTAATATTCCTCGGGGGCTGACATCATGCTGGGTGATTAAGCCTATCGCCAGCTCGGCGTCGGTAATCAATTGCTGACACTGTTGATAATAGGCATCACCCTCAGGCGTTAACCTGATAGAGCGAGTCGTTCGGTTGAGTAGCCTAACGCCGAGGCGTGCTTCGAGTTTATTCACCTCTTTACTGATATAAGAGGTTGAATGGCCCATGGCTTCGGCCGCCGCAGAGAAACCGCCACTCTTTACGACTTGAGCAAATATTACTACGCCATCAAACAGTTTATTAAGAGTCATATGGAAATAGTTATTATCTTTTAAGGTTATTAATCACGTATGAGTTGTAATATACACTTATCTCTATCGGATTGTCGCTAATCGTTACTTCGACAATTTACCCTAATATGCTGCAGATTTAACTGTAGCGTTAACAGAATAGAGAGTCAGAATATGAAACTATTAGCCTTTGCAGCGAGTAACAGCACTAAGTCAATCAACAAGCAACTTGCCACTTACGCGGCTTCTTTAGTCGAAGGTGCTGAAGTTGAAATCTTAGACATCAATGATTTTGAGATGCCAATCTTTAGCCAAGATAGAGAGGAGCTATTAGGTCAGCCGGAGCTTGCGCAAACATTTTTTGCTAAGTTAGGTGAAGCCGATGCCATTATTATCTCTTTTGCTGAACATAACGGTTCATACACTGCCGCGTATAAAAACTTGTTTGACTGGACCTCACGTATTGACATGAAAGTGTTCCAGAATACCCCTATGGTATTACTTGCAACTTCACCTGGACCTGGTGGCGCATCCTCAGTACTGGCTGCGGCTTCTGGTTCAGCACCGTACTTTGCAGCCGATGTAAAAGGTTCGCTTTCTATCCCAAGCTTTTTCGATAACTTTGATATGGAAAAGCAGGAACTTAGAAACCCAGAGCTAAAAATAGCATTAGTGGCCGCGTTAGCAGGGTTGAAATAACAAACCGATTTTTTAGACATGTTCATTAAGGCTGATGAACTAAGATAACGCCTGATTTAAACATCAGGCTTTTTATTGCCAAAATAATGCCCGCTATCCTTCTATTTATCCTACTTTTTGCCCCTTAATGAGTCATTTTTGTTGTTAATACCAGCACTCTGAAGCAAATATTTTCTGAAATACCCACCATTATAAAAGCGAATGCGAACACTATGTAAATGATTAGCATTGGCATTAAATCTTTCTATTTAAGTATTTACTTTTATAGGTAATAACCTGATTTAAAAGGGTAAATATAAATTTAAAATTAAGGTGTATAGTTGAGTATTAGATTGTGACAAGCCGCTCTGTATTCGTTTTGTCTAGATGCTAAAAAGGATGGTTACAGATCATATATTGGAGCTTTAGCCACTGATGCGTTGTGTTGCAAGCCCCCATTAGAAAAGGGGAGTTTTTCTATATCAATCGTTAGCAAAAGGATAGGACTAATGTTGAAACAAGTCAGTCGGCTTGATTATTTTACTTTGCAGGTATTTATTGGTTTAGTTGAACTTAAAAATGGTAGTGCAGTAGCAGAGAAGCTAAGTACGACCCAATCAAAGGTGAGCCGAGCGCTTACAACTTTGCGAGACGTTCTGGGCGATGAGTTGTTTATAAGGAAAAAGTACGGCTTTGAACCGAATCAAGTCGCCTTAAAAATAACTCCTATGGTGCAAACCATATTGCAGCAGTTTGATAAAATTATTGAAACGACGTTAGACAAAAGAGAAGCCCCCTATGAGTTAACGTTTGCGGCAAATGAGCATTGGTCACTAATGGTGCTTAATTGTATTCAGCAATCATGTCGCTGTGTTGATGGTGGTGTTTATGTCAATGTACAGCCTTGGTCTGAAACGGTCAGTCAGCGATTGTGCCAAGGTAAAATCGATTGCTCAATTTCTATTGAGCCGGTTAATCATCCAATGGTAAATGACACCAAAATTGGCGATATCACACATTTCTTTATTGTCGCCAAAACGGGCCACCCAATTCTTGAATCTTCTCAACCACTGAAAGATATCTTTGATTATAAAATTGCACTGGTAAATTCTAATTTGCAAGGCCATCAGATGCACCGTATTGAGGAGTATGCGCAAGCAAAGGATATCGATATTAAGGTCGTACTTAAGAGTCCAAGTGTTCGTATGGTGGTTGATCACGTGAGCATGACCGGGGATGTGGGTATTTTAGTGTCTGCAATGTCTTACTATTATTTTGAAAACAGAAAAGATGTTGATTTTGTCGATATCTCTGATGATTGGCGCAATGCTCCAGAATTAACGAGTGACAGTTATTATCTGCATTGCCATCAAAGCGTGCTCTCTCCGATGGTTAACTGCCTTAGAAACTTATTAGGTGACAAATTAGTGGAGATGCAAAGTCATTACGATAACATCACCACATCAACCAGCCCCGCTAAACCTCTGACGACATGTTGCACCAATAAATCTTGTTCCGCGTTACAGTGCGATGCCGACTGTCAGCAGCGCTCTTGTATGGTAGCCAATCAATACAATAATTAAATACGCTCGCAAAAATTGATCGTTTTACTGGTTATGACGATATAGATGCCCACTCTTAGTCACTATTTGACTAAGAGCTTCGGTTAGTCGATCAAAGTTTCCGGAATGATTACCTTTAGCTCTAACGAGATAAAGTGTTGGGTGAGACTGAGATAAATAGAGTCGGTTGGTTTCCATTTCTGATAAACAGCAAACGTGTAACCCAGGTAGTAAGTTACTTTGCTCATATATTTTACTGTAAGGCAGAAGTGCAAGGTTTTCGCTATCTGCGAGCAATGGGTACAAGTCATGGAAACTAGGACTGTCATCAACGTTATCTATATTAGCAAGTCGGCAGCGGATATGGTGTTGCTGACAATAGAATATAAAGGGATCAACTGAGGTAGGAGTTGCTAGGTTATACGCCTTAACATAGGGATAACTGGCTATGGTATCGATATCCAACTCTTGTTTTAAAATGGGGTGATGCAAGTCGCACACTAGATAAATATGGTTGAGCTTTTGCAAAGGTACGATATCCAAATTGTTGGCATAAAATTGTAATAGCTGCGGATTTGATTCTGTGAGTATTGCAATATCAGTGACTCCGTTATTGATATCATTAAACACATTAATCGATTGAGTGTGCAACTTGTAGCTTATGGGCAGATCTGACTGGTTGATAGCACTGCTGAGTTGTTGCGGGAGGTGTTGCACTAGCATATCACTCGCATAGATGTTGATTTCGCTGTTGCTTAAATCTTTGGCGCACACGGATAGCTGTTGCAGGTGGTCAGAACACTGTAGAAGTTCTTTGGCGATGGGGTAGAGTTGTTGAGTAAATTCGTTAGGAATTAATCCATGTTTTTTCCGAATAAAAAGCGGATTGTTAAATATGACTCTCGCATTTTGTAAGCAACGACTTACTTTAGGTGCGGGAATGTTCATTTTTTTTGCAACAAAGGTAGCTGAGTGCTCTTCATATAAATTGACGAGAATGTTAATGCTTAGCATATCTAGATTATCAATAGTTATGTTGCGCATATTAAATACCCCTAGAAATTACCACTTTTACAATTACAGTATATTAATTATAACTTACGGTAAAATAATAATTCAATTAAATTCAATAAAGATTTATCATGTGTTTAATATGTTTTTAATAATTATCTATCCCATTCGCGAATTCTTGTATCTTGCTGTTTTTAATTAGTAAGTTGTTCTTTTTGTGATATGTGATTTATAGTTTTCCATATTGTGATAGTCCTATATCTACTTTTTGATTATCTGTAATTATTAACGTCGGAAACCGATATTGCGACCTCGTTTTAATTTTTGATAAAAGGTTTTTCATCTCTGTTGCTAAGTCATGTTTTGAGGGGTAATAATTAACTCGAGGGTTAAGTTAGTAAATAAATTCATTGGAGGTTTATCATGAACGCCACCGTAATACTAAGTTATGCTTTTATATACTTTGTTTTATTCCTGATTGTTCCTTTCGTCATTGTGACATTTGTTATGACGTGTATTAAATTTTTTAAGTCAAGTGAAGTCGAAAGGGTTGGGGCTGAAATTAGCATTAAACCGCATCTACTTGATAAAGAGTCTATGCACTTTTTAAAAAGCTTAAAAGCGATTGCAAACACACGTTACGACATTCTTTATGGTGCGTCATTGGTGAATGTGGTTGATATTGACGAATCGGTTAATAATCACGAAGAGGTTCAAGATTTTATGGAGCATTGCCATCTTGATTATGTTGTTATCGACAATGAATCTTCTTCAGTAAAGTTGGTGATTAGTAATCCCGATGATAGCTCCCCTGAACAAGCTAAATTTGTTGAGAAGTGCTTAGACTATGTTGGTGTGCAATTCATCAAGTTAGATAAGTATAAGCACTGCGATGAAGCGTTGATAAAGACGGCTCTCGCCGCATAACCAAGCAAGTCCAACCTAGCGCTAAACATACTGTTTGGCGCTCATTCTCTTAAACTTTTTGTATTCACCTGTCGGTGTAAGGTTTTGTGATGTCGATTACTAACCGTTACGGCGTTGTCTTACTCTATATTGTTTGGTTTGTTTTACTGTGGGTGAGCTTTCCAAGTTCAGCTTTAGCTAAAGATGCTGGAACAGTAGCGAATAGTGCTTGTTTAAAGTGCCATAAACGTAATGGTCAAATGTTGGGGTTACATGCCAATCAAGGGCTGGCACTAACCTGTGAAGATTGCCATGGTGAAAAAGGTAAACATCCTCGAAAAGGCGCTTCGATTATTGCATTTGGCGCTAAGAGTGACACTGCTATAAAAACACAGGCGCAGCAGTGTTTAGCGTGTCATGAGCATCAACAGCTCGCGACAGTTCATTGGACTCACAATGTACATGCGAAACGAGTTTCTTGTGGTCAGTGCCATCAATTACATCCTGAAACTGATCCTGCATTATTGCTGTCAGGTCCGGCGCTTAGTCAGTCATGTGCTAAATGTCATCGAGCTGAAATATAAGGAGGTGCACTGTGGATAATTCAAAGAGACGTTTTCTAAAAGGCTGTGGTGGTGTTATTGCGGGCATGTCAGTTTATACAGTGACCAAGGCCCCACAAGCGAATACTTCCGAACAGGACAGTGGCCTCAAGTATGCCATGGTGCATGATGAAAACCTCTGTATTGGCTGTAATGCCTGTGAAGATGCTTGCCGCGAAGTGAACCATGTTCCTTATGGGGTCACTCGGGTCAAGATTGAGCGTAGCGGACCCTTTGGGGAATACCCCGATCAGAGCTATCGTTTTATCCGACATTCTTGCCAGCACTGCGAAGCTGCACCTTGTGTCAAAGTATGCCCAACAGGGGCGGCTTATATTGATAAAGAAACAGGCATTGTTGCAGTTAATGAGGACCGTTGTGTGGGTTGCCAATACTGTATTGCCGCTTGTCCATATCAAATACGCTTTATCAATCCTGAAACTAAAGTGGCTGATAAATGTGATTTCTGTCAGCAAACTCAGTTAAGTGAAGGCTTACAACCCGCTTGTGTGTTGGCGTGCCCAACGAATGCATTAGTATTTGGTAATTTGAAAGATCCTGATTCCGCATTAGTTAAAACGCTTAAGTCTAAACCCACTTATCGGGAGAAAGTAGACTTAGGGACTCGACCAAAACTATTCCATGTGCGGACGATTGATGGGGAGATAGTGCTATGAGTGCATTTCATTTTGATGGATTAGTCTGGCATTGGCCGATTGCTATTTACCTATTTTTGGCTGGATTATCGGCCGGGGCTGTGTTTTTTGCGATTATGCTTAAGCACTTTAAGTTAGCTGATAAAGCCTATCTGTCACCTTTTGTTCAGGCTGCAGCAGTGATTGCGCCAGTTGCTGTGTGTGCAGGCTTAGGGATTTTGGTCATGGACCTAACCAAGCCATTGGCATTTTGGAAAATCTTGGTTTTTTATAACCCATCATCGGTGATGTCGATGGGCGTTCTGGTGCTGTTGGCATATCAAGTGGTGCTCTTCGCGTGGATTGGTAGCGTGTTTAGCTCGCCAATCCAGCAGTGGCTAAAACAGCGTTTGCCATTGCTAAGCAAACTCTTGGCACTGTTGGCTCGACATGAAGATGTTATTACGGGTGTATTGGTGATCTTATCTTTATCACTTGGTGCCTATACTGGCTTTTTGTTATCGGCACTGATTGGTTTTCCTTTGTTGAACAACCCTGTGTTACCACTGTTATTCCTCATTTCTGGTTTGTCTTCTGGTGCCGCGGCGACCCTTCTTGGTGGCGTATTAATGCGTGGTAATCCCAATGGAGTTGAGGTGCGATTTATTCATCGCATAGAGATCCCGATGATCTTAGTTGAGATCATGCTGTTATTTACCTTTTTTGTAGGGCTTATTTTATCCGGAGGTCAAAGTGAGGTCGCGGCATTGAATGCAATTGGAGAGGGCTTTTGGGGCTGGATTTTCTGGGGGGGCGTGGTTGGCGTTGGTCTAACGTTGCCATTGGCATTTAATTTATGGATGAAAGTGTCATCAGACAGAAAGTTCGCTTATGTCGCTGTGACTGCGAGCTTCAGTTTAATCGGGGTTCTGTTGCTGCGAAACTTCATTCTTTATACCGGGCAGATGACCGGAGTCTAGTGTAGACCGATCTGCACTATCACCATGTCAGGCTAGCGTCTTGTGTTAAACATATAGCGATAAAAAAAGGCTGTTCACTTTAGGTGAGCAGCCTTAATGTATGTACTATACAAAGCAAAATCAGTAATAATTTTCGTTATTGTTGATTTTGCTCTATAAGATACTCATTTGCTTTGGCTAAACTGCCAAAGGAAGCAATAAGATTGCTTTGACCTTTCTCTTGGATTTCAGGGTTTCCAGATTGGGTCATCATCCATATCCATGTTTGGATGAGTGGTAAAGGTGGATATTTTTGATTGGATGAATCCAACATGTTTGCATCCTTTGATAGTTGGCTTGACTCGAGCATTTTTGATGCCCTTTATCCTGTTCACTTTTAAAATTGCATCAAAGAGAATATCAAATTCTTTACCGTGGAGTAACAAAATTTGCACCGCTTTAAACAAGGTTATGAGAAAATATATGAGTAAATACCTTAGGTGACCAAAGACATCACAGAGATAGTGCTAAAGTAGTACTTTTTGTCGGTATATTTCAAGTGTAAATTTACATTTTTTTTACAGGTGTGAATAAGTTTATCGCCTTTTTAGCTGAATAAAGTCGCGTTAAATATCATCTATTTTTAGTTTTTATGTTTAACTTTTGGAAGTGTTCATGCGTCCCTCTTTATATTTCGACGGTCCTATCGGTAAGCTTAATTGGCATGTCATCAAACTGCTCTGGCCGTATTTGCTTGAATTTAAGCAACGAGTAGGCTTAGCGCTGTTGTGTTTAGTGGTGGCAAAGACAGCAAGTGTCGGGCTGCCCTTTGTGCTTAAAGCATTAGTCGATGGCTTGACGTTAAAGGGACCAGGGGAACTACTGGCGGTGCCGATAGGGTTAGTGATTGCTTATGGTTGTATGCGTTTACTCAACACCATTATCTCTGAAGTTAGAGATACGCTGTTTGGGCGAGTCACTGAACGTGCCATTCGACGCTTAGGCATGGCTGTGTTTGAGCATCTGCATCGACTCGATATGGCATTTCATTTAGAAAGGCGTACCGGTGGATTGTCGCGAGATATTGAACGTGGCACCAGTGGGGTGAGTTTTTTAATGCGCTTTATGGTATTCAATATCGTCCCCACGCTATTGGAGATTGTGTTGGTGGTGGGCATTCTGTTTTACAACTACGGTGTTAGCTATGCGGCCGTTACACTATTGTCGGTGGTTGCCTATGGTGCATACTCTGTGGTGGCAACAGAGTGGCGTACAGGTTATGTCAGAGATGCCGCTAAAGCGGATTCGCTTTCTAGTACGCGCGCCGTCGATAGCCTATTGAATTACGAGACGGTGAAGTATTTTAATAATGAACAGTATGAAGCTAATCGTTATGACAGTGCCCTCGCTGACTGGGAAGAGGCGAAACGAAAGAACCGCTTGTCGTTATTTGCCCTGAACGCTGGGCAGGCTTGTATCATTTCTGTCGCGATGACATTGATGCTGGCAATGGCCGCGACGGATGTAGCACAGGGCGTGATGAGCATTGGTGACTTTGTGCTAATTAATGCATTTATGATGCAGCTCTTTATACCACTGAACTTTTTAGGCTTTGTTTACCGAGAGATCCGTGGTGCATTTGCGAATATTGAGCGCATGTTCAGTTTATTAGACAAAGAACCTTTGATTGAAGATATCGAGAATGCCAACACTGAAAGGCTAACTCAGGGAGTCGTTTCATTTGAGAATGTAAGCTTCAGTTACGATAGTCGCAATATTCTCGATGATGTTAGTTTTTCAATAAAATCTGGGCAAAAAGTCGCGATAGTCGGTGATAGCGGGGCGGGTAAATCGACGATCGTTAAGTTGCTGTTTAGGTTTTATGATGTCGTTTCTGGTTGTATTCGAATTGACGGGCAAGATATTCGTCAATTAAGCCAAGATACCTTGCGACAAGCGATTGCTATCGTGCCGCAAGACACTGTACTTTTTAATGATACGCTAATTGAGAATGTTCGTTACGGTCGCCCATCAGCGACAGATGATGAAATTGATGCTGCAATCAAAATGGCGCACCTCAGTGATTTTATTGCAAGCCTACCAGAAGGTGGCGACACCCGTGTCGGTGAGCGCGGTTTGAAACTGTCCGGGGGTGAGAAACAACGGGTTGCGATTGCGAGAGCGATTTTGAAACGTTCTCCTATCTTAGTGTTTGATGAAGCGACCTCGTCATTGGACAGTCATTCTGAACACGCTATTTTAACGGCATTGAAAGCGGCGGCTAAAGGCCATACCAGCCTCGTCATAGCGCACCGCTTATCGACCGTCGTCGATGCGGATCAAATTTTGGTGTTGAGCAAAGGTCGAGTGGTTGAAACGGGAACTCATAGCAGTCTATTAGAGGCCGGTGGTTTGTATTCAAAATTGTGGCGTATTCAACAAGAGTAACGATGGAGGATTTAAGTCCTTTCTACATAGTGTGACTGATTAGGTGTGGCTATAGTGAGTGGTTTTAAGATATCTCTGTATACAATTCAGCCTAGGTTCAGACTTGTGTACATATAATAGCTTTACATCAATACTTATTGCCTAAAATATCGGTTCATTCAGTGGTAATTTAGCGTTAGAGCCCCATGGGGAGTTCGAAGCTCATCATTATTCTATATCGAACGTTTGCAACCTAGCATGTGGATCTTTGAAATTCAGTCAACGGGAATGTTTAGACATCCCACTTCTGCTTTGCATTGGTTCACAAGGGAGTTTCCATAATCCCTTCAATACGCTTTGAGTTGAAAAGTTTGGGTGTTTCTGAATTGGCGACATATTTAATACAATAGGTATAACGTCATGATTATACAGAGAAGGTCACTATGAAAAACATACCTCTACTTGTAAATATCGAAGGACAGGGCAGCAAGGCTAGCACTGACTGGCTTGCTATTATGGCGACGCTTAAAAAGCGTGGTCTAGAAACAGATGAACTTGAAGTGGTTTATTTTGAATTGTGTGCCGGCATGAGAGTAACGACTCGCGGTTTGAGTTTAGCTAAAGCGAGTCCGGTAGACCCTTTAAAAGGACTGCTGCATGAGCCAAAATTCTCAGCTCGCGATTATGCTGGAATGCTAACAGCTTAATAGCTGATTTTGCCAATTTTCCAGCCATCACAGAGTAAGATTTTAGGCGCTGGTGTTTTCATCGGTTGTAAACTGATGATTTTCCCCTCTCTGTAGCAGATATATTCGCCTTCAATCACTGTCATGCGTTCGCAACTGTTACAACTTACAGACAATCCCATGTTTTGTGAGGGCGCATCTTTGTCATCCATTGCTGTGCCTCATATGTAAAAGATTACTATTTAGTTTAACTCCACAAAGAGGTATATCCTACCTGAGCTAATACTTATTTACTAAATATTCCGCAAACTAAGTCTCATTCACTTGAAATCAGACCATGCTTTTGGGTTATTCCATCAAACGGGGATGCGATTAAGCGTCATTGACCAAATTGAGATATCTCAAAGCTAACCTCACCAGATGGGTGAATGGTTAACTGATAAAGCTCGCCATAACTTGATTCATCTAAGGTCGCAATTTGTGGGCCTCCTAATGCTTTTATAATCAGTGGCACGGTATTGGAGTGACCGGCAATTACACTGTTGCCGTTCGAACTCTGCACCAGCGCAACTATCTCAGCAATATGGGCTTCAATTCCCTCTTTGGTACTGACAGTTGTAAGACTAATGTTATGAGCATCGACGAGTGGCTTAAGTGTCAGTTGGGTTCTGTGGTAGTTACTGGCGATGGCTTGAGAAACGGTTAAGTCTGTTAGTACTTGAGCAAGAGCTTGCGCTTGTTGGTAGCCTACGTCACTAAGAAGTGGATCACGTGAGCCATCGCTGAGCTTCTCGGCATGTCGAACCACAATGATAGTTTTGCTATCGATGGTATCGGTTATGTTTTGTGCTAGTGCCAAGGCACTATAATTGAAGGTAAGAGTTAAAACTATAAAGGCGATGATCGCCTTAAATAGGGTTGGCATAGTGGCGTCCTTGATATTTTTCTTGAGGGCTATCATAACTAAAAGTTACGCCTATAAAGCCTGAGTTGTTAAAGCTTATGCGTCTTTGAGTTCACTGTCCCTAACAAAATGTTGGCGTTAGATTAATCTTTCTGAATATGAAATAAAAGTTTATGCTGAAACGACGACGCACTTTTGGAGCAAGCTATGTGGATTGAAGGTAAAGTCATTGAGCGGAATGATTGGAGTGACAAGTTATTCTCATTAAAAATCAAAGTCGATATTGGAAATTTTATCGCGGGTCAATTTATTAAATTAAGTCGAGTCGTTGATGAGAAACGCATCGGCCGAGCTTACTCTCTGGTTAACCCACCTGGGACTGATTACATTGAGGTACTGGCGGTAGCGGTGGATGACGGCCAATTATCTCCAGATCTGCAAGCATTGTCTGCCGGTGACGTCATTGATGTTGCAACCAAAGCATCAGGCTTTATGACGCTTGATGAGCTACCTAAAGATGATAAGAAAGGTGAACACCTTTGGTTCCTTGCGACAGGTACAGCAGTTGGTCCTTTCATCTCTATGATGGAAACCGAAGAACCGTGGCAAAACTATCAGAAAGTAATCTTAGTCTATGGTGTTCGAGAAGCGCAGGATTTGGCTTATCTGCCGCTACTTAGGGCGTTGGAAAGCAAATATCCTTCACAGTTTAAATTAGTACTCTTGGTCACAAGAGAGCCTGTTGATGGGGCACTACGTTGCCGGATCCCTGATGGGCTCTTAAGTGGTGAAATAGAAGCATTAGCGGGCGTCACTATTTCCGCCAATGAGTCTCAAGTGATGATTTGCGGTAATCCTGGAATGATCACCGATGCACAGCTGGTGCTAAAAAACAGAGGACTCGCCAAGAACTTACGCCGAGCGCCAGGACAAGTTACCGTCGAAAAATACTGGTAAGGTCAGATCATGAAACTGTATTATTCCGACGCTTCACCTTATGCCCGTTGTGTCCGTGTTTTTATTAGCTACCACAAGATTAAAGGGATTGAAGAGATTATTGCTAACCCCTTCGATAACTCTCCAGAACTGCTTAGAGTTAACCCTTTAGCAAAGATCCCCTGTTTGCAGCTAAATGATGGCTCGGCATTGTTTGATAGCGAAGTGATTATGCGTTTCTTAGACACTGAATTTGGCCAGTCTCGTTTATTTGGAATGAGAGTAAATAATTGGTCGCAACAGTGTCACTTTTCATTACTGAAAGGTATTTTTGATAGTGCGGTCTCACTTAGACAGGAGCAACTTCGAGATGAAGAGGGTTTGCGTTCTGCATTTTGGACATCGCGATTTGAGCAAGCATTATTAAGAGGCTTAAAAGAGATTGAAACCATTGGCATCACTCACTCTGCTGAGTTAACGGCATTGCAAGTCATGTTAGTTTGTCTATTGGAGTACATTGACTTTAGGCATCCCGATATACTTTGGCGAAATGTGGCTCCTGCACTCGGTCTTTGGCTGAAGGAAGCGCAGAAAGCTGATGCTTTTGTTGCCACAAGGCCCGCGTGACAACACGACTTCGCTTGTTAGTATTATGAATAAATAGAGGTTAATTAAGTATTTGCTAAGGTAGGTGGTGTATTTTGTTGGCAGAAATTACCACTAATGCTTGCTGTTCCAGCCTTGATTGATTACCCTACTTGCAATTGAGAATTATTATCACTGACGTGGTAGTTAAAGGTACATTGATAAAGGAGTAGGGCAATGAGAATGATCAACAGTCTAATGATGGTTGGGCTTTTATGTAGTGCAACTATGGTTAGTGCCGCTGAAAGGTTAACGGTCTACTCTTATCGACAAGCTTTTCTTATTGACCCTATTTTGACTGACTTTACTAAGCAAACGGGCATTGAAGTTGATGTCGTGTTTTCAAAGAAAGGCATCGCGGAGCGTATGTCGCGAGAAGGACGCTTGTCTAAAGCTGATATAGTACTGACTTCAGATTTCTATCGGTTAATGGAGTTGGTTAAGAAAGATCTTGTCATCCCAGCAAGCAGCGATACGCTAAAGCAAAATATTCCCCAAAAATACCGTTCACCAGATGACATGTGGTATGCATTAACCATGCGTGTCCGTAATATTTATAGCTCGAAAGAAAGACTGGGTAAGTTAGATATTAACTATGAAGATCTCGCTGACCCTAAGTATCTCGGTAAAATTTGCAGCCGAAGTGGTAAGCATCCTTATAATGTTTCTCTCGTCGCATCGATGATTGCGCACCATGGTGAACAAGACACTAAGACATGGCTACAAGGCTTAAAAGCCAATCTTGCGCGTAAGCCACAAGGTAATGACAGGGCCCAGGTTAAAGCGCTAAGCGAAGGTTTATGTGATATCGCCATTGGCAACAGCTATTATTTAGGCAAAATGCTACAAGATCCTAAACAGAAGCCATGGGCTGAAGCGGTTGAGATTAACTTCCCTAACCAAGATAACCGTGGTTCGCACATCAATGTATCAGGTATGGCGTTAGCCAAATACACTAAAAACCGTGACGCAGCTATTCAGTTGATGGAGTTTCTATCAAGTGATTCTGCGCAGCAAACCTATGCTGATGTGAACATGGAATATCCGGTTAAAGCTGATGTTAAACCATCGAAGTTAGTCGCCTCTTGGGGACAATTTAAAGCTGATGACTTGCCTATCTATAAGCTAGCTGAATACCATAGCGCTGCGATAAAACTATTGGATGAAGTGAAGTTTGATCTTTAGTGCAAGCTAGGCTTTTAAGGTTGGGCTAACGCTATCGTTATATAATGCATTAACGCGAATGCTTCGTGATAATATTCTCAGAACCTATCTTTATGATAGGTTTTGTTTTTTCTACATATTTTTATTTTTCATGGCTCCTATACCCATCCTACCTGAAGATGTAGGATTCGATGGGAGTTTAATGGGCTTTAATCACTGGTTCATTGCTCCAGGCTGAACCTAAGCACCTACATCCATGTAGGCGAGGCATTGATTGCCGCTAATGGTCATTGCCTTAGTAAAATCAATAACACAGAGTAAAGCCCACTCTAATAATATAAAAAGCATACCCATCGCAGAAGGCGTTGTGCAAGCCCACTTCGTTGTTGCACTCACTTAAAAGGGAATAACCATTTCTACGTTAATGCGCCTAGAATTGAACTGGCACAACGCCTCTGAAACGAGCATCTCCAAGCTGGATGGGTATAGGTATTTGACACCATGATATTAGGCTTAGCTAGACGCTGGTCTGTTGCAAGCTACACATTGGCACTGTTGATCGTGATGCCGCTTATCGCGCTTATTCTGCAATCACTGATGCCTGATGAAGCTGTTTTTGGTCATCTCATTGATACCGTTTTACCGACCTATATCAGCAATAGTTTGCTGCTAATGTTCTGGGTGGTGATAGGCGCTCTTCTACTGGCTATACCCGCCGCTTGGCTGGTGGCCAAATGTCGTTTCCCTGGCCGAAACATCTTCCAATGGGCATTATTGTTACCACTGGCAATGCCAGCCTATGTGGTCGCTTACGTGTACACGGACCTTTTGGATTATGCAGGTCCCGTGCAGCGAAGTCTGCGAGGCCTATTGGGCTGGCAAACGCCCCATGATTACTACTTTCCTGAAGTACGCTCTTTAGGCGGTGCAGCAATTATGCTGGCGTTGGTGCTTTTTCCGTACATTTATCTGCTAGCGCGCACCGCATTTATGGAGCAATCAGCAAGTTTAGGACATGCCGCACGCGTTATGGGGTGTAGCCCTTGGAAAAGCTTCTGGCGGCTTAGCTTACCTATGGCTAGACCCGCTTTAGCCGTGGGAGCCACACTTGTTGCTATGGAAACGGCGGCAGATTTTGCCACTGTGAGTTATTTTGCGGTGCCCACATTAACCACGGCTGTTTATGATACTTGGTTTGAATATGGCAGTTTAACCGCTGCCGCAAAACTCTCTACTATTATGCTGTTTGTCATCTTTGCTATGATTGGTTTCGAGCGTTTTGCACGCCGAAAACAACAACTTTTCCAAAAACAGTCATCACCAGGAGAGTTAGATCGCTACTCGCTGAGTGGTGTAAAGGCATTTGCGGCTACTGGCTACTGCTTTGGCTTATTAACGCTCGCTTTTTTGCTGCCATTCGCTATTTTGCTGCAATATGCTTGGGGTTATTTTGCCGAGAGTTGGAATGCCAAATTTTTTGAGTACAGCTTTAATAGTTTATGGATTTCGCTATTGGTAAGCGTGATCTGTGTCTGCATCGGTATTGTTTTAATGTTTGTCAGAAGGGTGAGTCCTCGAAGAGCCGATATGTTGCCGTCAAGGTTAGCCTCTACTGGCTACGCTCTACCCGGTACCGTGTTGGCCATTGGTATTTTAGTGCCATTTACACAGCTTGATTTTGCGATTAATGATGTCGCTGAATATTTTGGTTTTGAAGGGCCGGGACTTATATTAACCGGTAGTGTTTTTATTCTTGTTTGTGCTTTTTGTATCCGTTTTGCCGCAATTGCAATTGGTAGTATAGAAAATAGCTATAAACGCATTTCGCCATCTTTAGATATGGCGAGTGTAACGTTAGGCTTAACCCCAAAAGCATTGCTGGCTAGGGTGCATGTCCCCTTGCTGCGAAAAGGAATATTTGCGGGATTATTATTGGTCTTTATTGAGTGTATGAAAGAGCTCCCGGCGGCTTTGTTACTCAGACCGATCGGTTTTGAAAATTTGGCGACGTATGTTTTTCAGTTTGTCTCTGATGAACAGCTAGAACATGGCGCTTTAGCCGCGATTGTTATCGTGTTGGTGGGGTTAGTCCCATTGATATACCTCAACCGTTCTTTGGAGCAAGAAAAGTAGTATGGCAACCTTACAAGTCAGCAATGTCCATAGCCAATACCAAAAACAAGTGGTGTTGAAAGGTCTCGATTTAACCGTTGAAAAAGGTGAAATTATTGCCTTGTTGGGGCCGAGTGGCTGCGGTAAAACGACACTGTTACGGGCTATCGCGGGTCTGCAAAATATTACCGAAGGCGAGATCGCAATCAATGGTAATACCGTGGTATCCGACAAAAAATTTGTCGCCAGTGAGAAGCGTGGGATCGGCATGATCTTTCAGGATTACGCTTTGTTTCCTCATCTTACAGTGGCAGAAAATATACTTTTTGGCGTGAAAATAGCGAATAAAGCACAACGAGTGACGCGACTAGATAAAATGTTGTCACTGGTAAAGTTGGACGGGCTAGGGGAGCGATATCCACACGAGCTATCGGGTGGTCAGCAGCAAAGGGTATCAATCGCTCGAGCGTTAGCCTATGAACCTGAGGTTCTTTTACTTGATGAGCCATTTTCAAATATAGATGCCAAGGTTCGTCGAGAGATGATGCTTGAGATCCGTCATATCCTAAAGCGACATAATATAAGTGCCGTTTTTGTAACTCATAGTAAAGATGAGGCGTTTGTTTTTGCTGATAAGCTCGCTTTGTTTAACCATGGTAAAATTGTTCAATGTGGTGACGCTGAGAAACTGTATCTATGCCCACAAGATAAGTATGTCGCTGACTTTTTAGGGGCTAGTAATTACTTACCTGCGAAAGTGATTGCGGATAAAACCGTGTCTACACTTATTGGTGATATTGAAAGTGACCGTCCGCTGATGGTGGCGCTAAATGATGAAGCTGAGCTTTTGTTAAGGCCACAGCACTTAGTCATATCTAAAAACGACAAGGGCTTAGGTGAAGTCATTGAGCGTCGTTTTCTTGGGCATGTCTGCCAGTATTTGGTCCAAATTGATGACATCACGCTCGATGTCCATAGTGAATGCTTAGATATCAATATTGGTGAAAAAGTGGCAATTACAGCAACACGACACCATTTAATTTTACTCTAACGGAGGTAGCACTAACCTAATATCTGCGCGTTTGAAGTGAGGTAAGAAAACATTGAGAGTTTAATTCATCGTTTAATGTGTTGTTTTTATCGCCGTTTAGTGACAATTTTAGTAAGCTTGGGTTTAGAGCGTTTAATATAAAATTAATTAACGGCTTACTCGTGCGCATGCTATAAGACAAAAGCAATGTGACACAAGTATAGCGCTTTGCAAGTAGGCTAAATATAAGTCTTTATTCTGGTTAATGTGCGTCAGGTAGAATTATTAGATGCTAAAGTTGTAGATAATATTGCCGATGATTAATGCAAAATAAGGGTTACATATAAAAATGGATAGTCAGGTTATGCCTCGTGAACAACTAGGAGTTTGTGCAGAAGGAAATTTGCACAGTGTCTATTTAATGTTTAATGCTAATGATGGTATCGAATCGCAAATGCGCCCATGTGTTGCAAATGTGGCCCAATATATTCACGATCTTGCAGATCAATTTGCGGATAGTGCATTCAACGGGTTTGTTGCCGTTGGGGCAAACTATTGGGATGCGCTTTACCCGGTAGGCAGACCACGCCAATTAAAGCCATTTCCTGCGATGAATCAAGAGAATAGAGATGCGCCGGCGATCGAATATGATCTCTTTGTGCAGCTGCGTGGTGATCGCTTCGATATTCTCCATTTAGTGGCCAATGAAGTGTGTCAAATGTTTGATGGACTCGTAGAGTTGATAGATGAAGAGCGCGGCTTCCGTTTTATGGATAGTCGCGACCTAACAGGCTTTGTTGACGGCACTGAAAACCCCAAGGGCCGCAGCCGTCAAAGTGTTGCACTGGTTGGAGATGAAGATAACGAGTTTAAAAACGGCAGTTATATTCATGTACAAAAATTTGCTCATAATTTGAGTAAGTGGAATCGACTGCCAGATAAGAAACAAGAAGATATCATTGGTCGTACCAAAGCTGAAAATATTGAATACGCCTCTGCAGATAAGCCATTAACAAGTCATATTAAGCGAGTTAATCTTAAAGATGATGACGGTAATTCAATGGAAATATTACGTCAAAGCATGCCTTATGGTTCGGTTAAAGAACAAGGTTTAATGTTTATCTCTATGTGTGGAAACTCGGTGAATTTTGAAAAAATGCTCGAAAGTATGATCTATGGTGATACAGAAGGTAATCATGATCATCTGATGCATTTTACTCAAGCACTAACAGGGTCATCCTTTTTTGTGCCATCGATAGATTTTTTAGAACGATCCGCATAAGCCTGGTTAATCTGTAAAAAAACGCACAATAAGTGCGTTTTTTTATGCCTGCTATTTTTCTTGTTCTTCTTTATCGTTATTAAAGTAGCTAGTAGGGCTGCGGTCATAAACCTCATTCATACTCCGGACGAGTACTTTATTGGTTTCGGGATAAACAACGACATCATGGGTATCACGGCTACCGACCACTAAAAAAATGAAATCGGCATCGCTATTATTAACTATTTTATGGGCGATACCAGAGTTGGCTGTGAAGCAGATATATTTTCCTTCGCTAAAAACATGAGGTTCATCATCAATATAGAGAGTGGCTTCCCCTTGCATCGCGTAAATGTGTTCCTCTTCTTTAGTGTGATAATGAGCAAGTGCTGACGCCATGCCTGGTGCTACCTTTTCCATGGTTACGCCAACTTTTTCAGCCCCAGCAGTATCACCAATGTGCTTTTGATCACTGCCGTAATTATTTTCATGTGACCAAGACTCCCAGCCAACATCAGAAACATTAATCAGTTTGTTTTTCATCTTTATTATCCTCAACTTAGGAATGCTGCCCTACTGGCAGTATAACCATATTGATATAATAAAAAATAACATATTCAATATATTGTATAAAGGTAGCGTTGGCATTTGGCTTAAAGGGAGGTAGGGCGGCGTTTCCGCCCTTATTTTGCTGGCAGAAAAAGTTAATCCATGTAATTGAACAATGATTTAACCGTTTCTACTGTATCCACAATCATGTCGATATTTGACGGACTGATAAAGATAGTATCATCACCCGCTATCGTGCCTAGAATACCTTCTGGCTTACCTATCGAATCAAGTAATCGGGCGATTAACTGTGCCGCACCTGGGCTGGTTCGAACAACGATCATTGACTGGTTATGATCCACATCAAGTACAAGGTTTTTAAGTGGACTACCAGCAGTTGGTACACCAAGCTCAGCGGGTAAACAGTAAACCATTTGCTGTTTAGCATTTCGGGTTCGAACTGCGCCAAACTTACTCAGCATACGCGAGACTTTTGATTGGTTGATATTGCTAAAGCCTTCAGCTTGAAGCGCTATCACTATTTCACTTTGGGAGCCAAAACGCTCCTC